>WQZT01000077.1 GCA_009780595.1 Treponema sp.
TCGCAAAGTTGCGATGCAGTTGAATATGTGTTTATACGGATTTTATTCCAAATAGATCAAAGGATTAACGAGGTAAAAGATGACAGAACTTGCTAAAAATCAAATTGAAACGATAACAATGGAACCGGGAAAACTGGCTTCGTACATCGATCACACGCTGCTGAAAGCTGACGCGAAACCAGCCGACATAGAAAAGCTCTGCGCGGAAGCCCGGCAGCACCGCTTTTTCTCAGTGTGCGTCAACAGCGCGAATGTTTCGCAGGCGGCGAAACTCCTTGAAGGCAGCGGTGTGAACGTGTGCGCCGTGGTTGGTTTCCCGCTGGGAGCGATGGCGTCCACAGCGAAAGCTTACGAGGCGCGTGCCGCCATCGAAAGCGGCGCGCGCGAAATTGACATGGTGATGAACATCGGCGCGATGAAATCAGGCGATTTCAAGCTCGTGGAAAATGATATGCTTGCCGTCCGCACAGCGTGCGGCACTGTGGCGCTACTCAAAGTGATTCTTGAAACCTGCCTTCTCACCACGGAGGAGATTGTTCAAGCTTGCCAGATTGCGAAAAGCTTAAGTCTTGATTTTGTAAAAACTTCAACGGGATTTTCCACTGGCGGGGCAACTGTCGAGCATATCGCGCTGATGCGGCAAACGGTCGGCGCACAGATGGGCGTAAAAGCTTCCGGCGGCGTAAGAACCTTCGCCGATGCGCTGGCAATGATAAACGCCGGGGCAACGAGGCTTGGCACTTCCGGCGGCATAAGCATCATCAACGGGCAGACCAGCAGCGGATATTAACCTAAGCCTGATTCTTCGCGAGGTATGTCAAATATCTAAACAGGGCTTGCACATATCCTCATAATAGTAATAATCTAACTATTAGCTGGTTACTATGCGGGATAAATACGACATACTGAAAAATATTTTTGGCTACACTGAATTTCGCCGGGGGCAGGAGGAAGTGATCGACGCGATACTTTCGCGCCGCGATGCGCTTGCGGTGATGCCGACCGGGGCGGGCAAATCTCTGTGCTACCAAATCCCCGCGCTGCTGATGCCGGGAATGACGATTGTTATTTCCCCGCTCATTTCGCTTATGAAAGATCAGGTTAATGCTCTGCGCGAATCGGGCTGTGGTGCGGCGTTTCTGAACAGTTCGCTGACCTCCGCAGAGTACCACAATGTTGTCAATGCAATTTCCTGCGGGGAAATTAAGTTGCTGTACATCGCGCCTGAACGTTTGCAAAAGGCGGCGGGGCTTATCTCCGGGGCAAACGTGCCGATGGTTGTGGTTGACGAAGCTCACTGCGCCTCGCAGTGGGGGCATGATTTCAGAACAAGCTATTTGGAGATTGCAGATTTTATCCAGAGCGGCATTTTCAAAACGCGGCCTGTTACTGCTGCGTTTACTGCGACCGCAACGGTGAAGGTGCGCGATGACATTGAAAAAATCCTCGGCTTGAAAAAACCGTTTTGTATTACTACCGGTTTTGATCGCCCCAATCTTTATTTTGAAGTGCAAAAGATATCTGAGAAACGCGCCGCGCTTTTGGCGTGCTTGCAGACACGCGGGGAATTAAGCGGAATTATTTATTGCGCCACGCGCAAAGCTGTGGAGGAAGTTTTCGAGCTGCTTGTTGCGCGGGGTTTTTCCGCGACCCGCTACCACGCGGGACTTGCTGATCGCGAGCGCCGCAAAAACCAGGACGATTTTCTGTACGATAAAAAAACGGTGATGGTTGCGACCAACGCTTTCGGGATGGGCATTGACAAGTCCAACGTCTCGTTTGTCATCCATTACAATATGCCTAAAAATATCGAAAGTTATTATCAGGAAGCGGGGCGCGCGGGGCGGGACGGCGCGTCTGCCGACTGCATACTTTTGTACAACGGGCAGGATGTGCAAATTAACAAGTTCCTTATTACCCACACTGAAGATGAAAACGGCGCTGATCCGAAACTCGTTCATCACAATTTGGAACTGCTTAAATATATGACGTTCTACGCGACAACCGGCGATTGTTTGCGGAAGCGGCTGCTTGAATATTTTAGCGATGAGACTGCCGCGCTATGCGGGCATTGCTCAAACTGCCTGACGGAGTTTGAAGATGCCGATGTGAGTCTTGAAGGGCGAAAGATCGTTTCCTGTGTGTACCGCCTGAAAGAGCGCAACCGCAGTTTTGGCAAAACGATGATTATTGATATTTTGCGCGGTAGCAAAAACGAGAAAATCATGAGCGGGGGCTTTACCACGTTAAGCACGTGGGGAATAATGAAGGACAGCAAGGCGCAGACAATTCGCGCTGTTATTGATTTTCTTATTGACGAAGGTATTTTGCTTTTGGACGATGGCGAGTATCCGGTGCTGACGATGGGAAACGCAGGGCCGCTGCTTCGGCAGGAAAAACCGCTTGTAATGAAGCTTCCCAAAGATCGGCACAAGCCTGAGCCTGTTGAAACTCGGCTTGAGTCGAAGTTCAACGATCAGCTTGCAGGCGAAGTTGATCCCGTTCTTCTTGATCAGCTGAAAAAACTCCGCAGGGAAATTGCCACGCGGGAATCAGTGCCGGCGTATATCGTTTTTGCTGACGCGGCGCTCAAAGATATGTGCCGCAAGAAACCTATGTCGCTCGTTCAGTTTTCCGGTATTAACGGCGTAGGGAAGGTAAAGCTCGAAAAGTATGGTGAAATGTTTGTCGATGCAATTCGAGATTATGATTTGGGATAGTGAGTGAAATAGCGCGTTGCCTCACCCGCCCTTTACGTCAGCCGCCGCTTGAACGATTTCACCCGCGCGCTGGCGGTAGTGGTGAGCGGCGAGGTTTCCCCGCGGGCGAGGTACTGGTACGCAAGCCCCGCGATCATCGCGCCGTTGTCGCCGCAAAGATCAAGCGGCGGGAAAAGGCAGCGAATCCCGCGGTGCTGCGCAAGCCGTTCCCGCAAGTACGAGTTCGCCGCCACGCCGCCGCCAGCAACGATTGTCGCAAGCCCGGTATCCTCGACGGCGTTCAGCAGAGCGCGCAGAAGAATCTCCACCGCCGTTTTTTGAAATGAGGCGGCAATATCCTCGGGTTTGTCCCCGCCTTCAGGCTGCGGCGCAGCGCGGAACAGATCGAGCTGGTTCACTGCCGCCGTTTTCAAGCCGGAGTACGACACATCATAGCGGTGTTCATCTTTTTGCCCGCCGCCGCTTTTACCGTTGCGCTCGGTTTTGCACAAACGCCCTTTGTGCTGAAGGCGCGGCATTGGAAAATGAAAAGCTTCCATATTGCCGCTCTTTGCCAGCTTGTCGATAACCGCGCCGCCGGGGTAGCCAAAACCGTAGTGCTTGGAAACCTTGTCAAACGCTTCGCCCACCGCGTCATCAATCGTAGTCCCCAGCACGGTAATGTCATCAAAATTATCGGCGCGGCAAATAATGGTGTGCCCACCTGAAACCAGTAGCCCCAAAAACGGATACTCCAAATCGGCGTACACAAAACGGGGGGCGTATAGATGAGCCAGCATATGATCCACCGCGAGAAACGGAATGCCCCGCGCCCACGCAAACGCTTTGGCGAAACTCACGCCGACAAGCAGCGACCCCAAAAGCCCCGGATGCGCGGTGGCGGCAACCGCGTCAATATCGGCAGCCTTCAGCGACGCCTTGTCCAGCGCCTCCTGCACCACGCGGTCAATCCACTCGGTGTGCATCCGCGAGGCGATTTCGGGAACGACGCCGTTATACGCGGCGTGGAACGGTATCTGCGTGGCAATCACATTCGAGAGAATTGTCCTGCCATCCTCGACTACGGCAGCGGCGCACTCGTCGCACGAGGTTTCAATCCCCAGCACTTTCATAACTGCCGCCGCGCCACCGCGTCCGTTACAGAAGAAAAGGCAAAGCCCTGTTCGAGTAAGTCCGCGTATATTTCCTGCAACAGCGGTGCAAGTTCGTGCGACCACGCATGTCCAATCATCACCACAAACCCGCGTTGCCGCGCCCTTTCAAGCCCCTGGTTAATAAAGTAAAGCATCGCTTCCCTCTCCTGCGAATTGTCCACAAAAATATCCCGCTCGGCGATTATTATTCCCAAGCGGCGGGCAACGTCTCCGGCGGCGGTCTCGGCAGTCGTTCGGGAATCGAGAAACAAAAGCCCGCGCTCGTGACTAAGGGCGAGAATCGTTTCCATCGCGGTTTCGTCCATCGTTATCCGCGAGCCTTCGTGGTTGTTCATCCCCGCCGCAGAGCCAATCTCGGCGAGGTTGCGATTGATGATGTCCCTAATTTCCCCGCTGTCCATTCCCGCCATAATCGCGCCGGGACCGGGATCAGTGCCGCCAACGGCTTCCATCGGCTGGTGCAGGAAAAGCTCCTTGCCAGCAGCGCGGATGCGGCGGGCAGCTTCGGCGGAATGCGGCAGTCCGGGAAGAACAGCGATAGTCAGAGCGCCGGGAAAGTTCAGAAACGGTTCAAGATCGCGCAGGTTATTTCCGGCATCATCGATGACAAAAACCAGCGTACCCGCGCTTCCGGCAGACGGCGGTTGTGGCGGCGGAGCTATATACGCCGCCGGGAAATACTCATGTGGCGCAGTGGGCGCGGTAGGATCAGGCGCGGGAATCGCCGGAGACACCAGCGCGGCAGCTTCCGGCGCAAGCGGCGGACTAACAGCCCTGATATACATCATAACCCCAAAGGAAACCACCGCAACAAGTACAACCACCGCCGCCGCAATCACAGCGGTGAACCTGTCGTGCAGGGTGAGTTTCTTGCGGTTTTTTGCCTTGCCCGCTGCCTTTGGTTTCGCCGCCGAAACGGTTTTTTTCCCGACAGAAACAACGCGCGGCTTTTTGGAGTCCGTTCGCTTCAATTACAGATTATCTCTTATCTTTGACTTTCTCTTTTTCCTTGACAATCCGCGCGTCAAGCTTGTCTATCAGCTTATCAATTGCCGGATTCAATGCAAAATCCTCTTCCTTCTGATGAACAGAAACTCCCCAGCGGAAGTTCACACGCGCCTCGGCGGAAAAAGTTTTTTCTTTTGTCAGCGTAAACAAAAGATCGACAATCATATTTTCGGCGTTGCGAAAACGCGCGATCTTCTTTTCAAGGTACTCTTTCGCCTCGGCGGGCAGAGTAAAATGAACAGCTTTAATTTCGATATTCATAGTGCCTCCGTTATAATTATCGGTCAAAAGACGACCGCAAATCCAGTTCGTTCCTATATTTTGCCACTGTCCGGCGGGCAAGCGCAATCCCCCGTTTTGCCAAAAGCTCGACAATATCCTGATCCGAAAGCCGCGCGTGATCTGACGTAATAATTTCCCGGATGACTTCCTTCACGCCCTCTTTTGAAAACTTCGAGCCGCCCGATCCCGTTCCCGAGATCGAGTTGCTGAAAAAGTGCCGCAACTCAAAAATCCCCCATTCAGTTTGAATGTACTTGCCATTGGCAGCCCGCGATACCGTCGTCTCGTGCAGGGCGATTTCTTTGGCAATATCGCCGAGCGTAAGCGGCGCAAGATGCTTCGGGCCATTTTCAAAAAACCCGCGCTGAAACTCAACCAGCGCGCGGCACACCTTCAGCAACGTGTGATTTCTCTGATTGATCGAGTTGATAAACCAGCGGGCTTCTTTTATATTTTCGCGGACAAAGTTTCGCACCGGTTTTTCTTCCTTATTAAGCTTATGTTTGCCGTCAACGTGGCTGCCAGCAAAGTCATCGGCGATCTTCATGAAGAAAGGATTAATCCCCAGCACCGGAATTTCTTCTTCGTTTAGAATGATAACAAACTCGCCGTCTTTTTTGATAACCTGCGCGTCAGGAATCACATAGCGGACTTCGGCGGCGTTAAAGCGTCTGCCGGGAAACGGCGACAGCAATTTTATCGTCTCAAAAGCAACGGCAGTTTCCTTCTCGCTCAGACCGATACGCCGTGCCGCCTCTGCAATTTTACCCCGTTCCAAAAGGTCGAGGTGCGAAAGCGCCTTTTCAACACCTGCGGGAGTGTCAGGCAAAAGCCCAACCTGCACCAGCAGCGACTCGCGGTAATCGGCAGTGCACGTTCCGGCCGGATCAAGCTGCCGCACCAGCGCAAGAGCATCGCTCACCGTGCGGGGATCTTCGCTCTCCAGAAGAACCTCCACAGGCTCGCGGTGAAACCCGTCATCGTCAAGGTTTTGAATAAGCTGCTGGCACACCTGCCTCAGTTCCCCGTCAACAGGCTCAAGCTGCAACTGCCACAGCAAGTGATCCTGAAGCGTTTCCGGATGAGACAGCGCCCCTTCGATAAACCGCCGCTGCTCCTCGGCGGCTTGCTCGCCCGCGCTCGTAACATAGCCCAAATCGGAAAACCCCGAATCCGCGCCCGCCTCGAAGTATTCGAACTCCGGCTCGCCCGCGCCCGCCTCGCCAGCCGCATCCGTTACCGCGTCAATAGAAAGCGTGGAATTATCCTCCAGCACCTCCAGCGCCGGATTCCGCTCCAGCTCCTCCTCGATTTTTTGGCGCACATCGATAATAGGCAGTTCCATCATCTTGATCGCCTGATAGAGTTGCGGGTTCATAGCGAACTTTTGAGACTGGATCATCGCCGGACGTTGAAACTGCATATTAAAACTATCAATGTACAGGCACAATTTGTCAATCACCGAGATTTGCAATACCTTTACAACAATTCGAGCGTTCATTACAATTCGGTTTATATGCAACGAGCGAACCGCCGCTTTATCGGCTTTCTGCTTATTTTTATTGGAATTTCAACTATCACCTCCATCGCCGTCTGGCCGTTTGTCCGCGAGCTGCACTCGCCTGAGAACCAGGAAGTGTTTGCTGCGTGGATTACGGCGCTGGGCTTTCGCGGCGTGATTGTCCTTTTCTGGATACAAGTCGCGCAGGTTGTTATCGCGCCCGTTCCCGGCGGGCCGGTGCAGATTTTTGCAGGCGCTGTCTACGGCACGTGGGGCGGGCTTTTTATTATGCTTGCGGGCTGGATTGCCGCAACCATACTGATTTTTCTGCTTGTCAGGCGATTCGGGCTTCCCCTTCTCAGGCGGATTATGGGCAAAGACGCACTTGATGAGTGGAGTTTTCTGTCAAACGAAAAAAAGACATCAATGGCGGTTTTCATTCTTTTTTTGATTCCCGGCCTTCCCAAAAGTTTTATCGTTTATTTAGGGCCGCTGACAAAACTGCCCGTAGTGCAGTTCACCCTCATTTCCATCGTTGCCCGCTTTCCCGCCCTGCTGTCATCAACGGCGATGGGAGACGCCGCAATGCAAGGCAACTGGCCGCTCTTTTTCGCCATGTTCGGCATTACCGCCGCCGCCGGCATTGCGGGACTACACTTCAAAGACCGGATAATCGCACGATTTAAGCGCTAGGCGCGGGGCTGGCGGTTTATTTTATCAAGCCTCCAGGTGTAAGAACCTTGACAATTTTGCCCCTTAATGATATATTGTACTGGTGAATAGAAATTACCGTCAGAATATAGATCTGGCACCGCACCGCACCGCACCGCACCGCACCGCACCGCACCGCACCGCA
>WQZT01000078.1 GCA_009780595.1 Treponema sp.
CAACCGCGTCAATGTGGCTGCACATTGGGGCAAATATGGATCAGCGGACGCAGGTTTTTATCGGCAATATGTCGGCGCGGGGGTTGGGAATCCGCAACATGGGGGATATGAGCTTTATTTCCCTTGAAACTCCCGATGGTGCAAATCAGGCGATTGGCACGCTCGATCAGGCGCTGCAAATTATCAACAAACAGCGGGCTGATCTTGGTGCGTACCAGAACCGGCTTGAATATGCAGTGCGCGGGCTTGACATTGGTGCTGAAAATATGCAAGCTTCCGAATCCCGCATCCGCGATACCAACATGGCGAGCCAAATGGTCAATCACACGCGGGATCAGATACTGTCCCAAGCGGGTATTGCAATGCTGGCGCAAGCCAACCAACGGGCAACAGCAGCCTTGCAACTTCTTAGGTAGTGTTGTAAGCTAGTGTATGGGTAAGCGGAAAGATCGGGTTTGCGCCCGGTTTTTCCGCACGATCTTTGACAAACACCTTCAGTCAACGGAAGTGGCGCGTGCTGGTAATTCCAACGGCGCTGCGTTCTGACGTACAGCGGTACAAAACGATTATTCCGGGGTGCAACCTGCGGCACCTGTGATAACCGTTTTGTACCGTAATGGAGAGGTCGTGAATTTCAGGCGCGAACCGGTTCTCGATCTCCCACTGTACGGTGCGCCGGGCTACGGATAGCCCGGACATTTTGACACAAGGAAGGTTATTATGATAATAAACAACAACATAAGCGCCTTGAATGCAAATCGTCAACTTGGGGTTTCCCAGATGGACGTTACAAAGAGCATGGAAAGGCTGAGTTCCGGGTTGCGGATTAACCGCGCCGGGGATGACGCTTCAGGGCTTGCAGTTTCTGAAAAATTGCGGAGCCAGATCAGGGGGCTTAATCAGGCAGAGCGGAATATCCAAAACGGCGTGTCTTTTATTCAGACAACCGAAGGCTACCTTCAGGGGACGCAGGATATTTTGGGACGGCTGAGGCAGCTTGCGGTGCAGTCTGCGAACGGTATTTACACCGCCGAAGATCGCCTGTTCATTCAGGTGGAAACTTCCCAGCTTGTGAGCGAAGTAAACCGCATAGCAAGCCAGGCACAGTTTAATGGAATGAACTTGCTGACGGGCGCGTTTGCGATGAATTCCGCTTCTGGTCGGGTGATGCAGCTTCAGGTCGGTGCGAATATGGACCAAAACGAGCGGATCTACATCGGAACGATGACAGCTACGGCGTTGGGGATTCAGAACGCGCAGGGGATAGACGGTATCATTTCAATGGCTACCCCCGAATCTGCAAACCAGGCAATTGGCTCGCTTGATGCCGCATTGCAGATGGTTTCAAGGCAGCGCTCTGACTTAGGCGCGTATCAGAACCGTTTTGAGATGGCAGCGCGGAGCGTTGCGGTTGCTTCTGAAAATATGCAGGCAGCCGAATCCCGCATCAGGGATGCAAACGTCGCATCTGAAATGGTTGAGTACACCAGGTCATCGATTCTGAATCAGGCGGGAGTCGCAATGCTGGCGCAAGCCAACGTGCGCAACCAGGCAGCTATCAGGCTGATTGGCTGATTTTTTCGTTACGTGTTGCAGAGAGACTTCTGGACGTTGTCTTTTGCAACGCTGGACAAAGCAGTTCGCGCCCTGCTTTGCCTTCTATTCAGGTTTGCCTGGCTGCGTATTGGCGGCCAGGCAGATACTGGATTTCCGGTCATGGATGGACAGGAAAATTTTCGACCATTATTCACACACGGAGGTGAAGTATGGCTATAAACATTTCAAATATGGCTATGGGAAACAATGCCCACCTTGTGCAGGATTCTGCACGGCAAAAAAGGGCAGCTACACCCATTGAACAAAAAAGCGATTATCCGCAACCTCGTCAAGAATTGCCAGCAGACGTACAACGCCGCATGGCAGCAGAGCTGCAAAAAATGATAGTGTTGCCGTTTGACAGCAGGTTGCAGTTTCTCATCGATCAAGAGTCCAAAGAAATCAGGGTAAAGGTTATCGACAATAAAACCGATAAAGTGATCAGGGAGCTTCCGCCGGAAGAACTTCGGCGCAGCAGCAGCAAAATCCGGGGGGCAACTGGTTCTCTGGTGAACAGAGAGGTGTAACGTCAGAGCTTGGTTGCTCAATGTTTTCTTGTTTGGTGGGAGGAGCCGGTAATTTATGGCTGATATGTTTGTACCTGGTGTCAACAGCCGGTTTAACACCGATAAATTAGTCGAAGACCTTATGCGCGTTCAGCGCATTCCTCGCGAGCGCGCCGAACGAAGTGTCCAGCAGTTGGAAGGCAACAAGGGGCACTGGCAGGAAGTCGGGCGGCGCACGAATGCGTTGCGGGACAGCGCGCGGTATCTTTTCTCGTTTCAACACCCCTTCAGTGATCGCATTGCCAGCTCAGGCGACCCGTCGGTGCTTACCGGCACTGCAACACGGGGCGCGCTTGAACAGGAACGGAGCTTTACCGTTCAGCAGGTGGCACAAGCCGACCGCTTTCTTTCCGCGCCCCTCCAGCAGAACTTCCGCATTGAAGCCGGAGCGTACACATTTTCGGTGGGCGATGAAGAAATAAGCTTTGATTTTGGAGGCGGCAGCCTCAGGGATTTTTCCGAGGCGCTGAACCGGCGGGGGCGGGGGATACTAAGCGCAAGTCTTATCAGCGTAAGCCCGGGGACAACATCGCTGCTCATTGAATCGAGGGTAACGGGCGAAGAAAACCGCCTTAACTTTTCCGGGGCTGCTCTTACGCTGGGCGAAGAACTCGGCATGGTTGGGCGTACCAACGATTCTCGCAGGAGTTTTACCGAGGGCGCGGTGAATGCGCCGTCAGGTTCATCGTCGCAGATACCGATGAACTTTCAAGTTCCCCAAGACGGCAACTGGGTTTTGAGTTTTGAAACATCCACTGCCATCCGCGGTGACGATGCCTCTTCCGCTTCCCGGCCTCCTCCGGGACCTTCGATTCCCTCAGCGGGTTCGGTTTCCCACGGCGGCATTGTAATCGAAAATGAACCAAGCAGCACTCCGGTGCCCGAATGGGCTCCCCCACCGGCTCCGGTGCGTGTGGATACGATGAACGTTCTTTCAGTTACCTTTGCCGACGGGAGCAGTATGCAGTTGCCGCCCATCACCGATTCGGCGGATTTTAACACCCGGCAATTTCCGCTCGGCGATCTGTCCGGCAGAACGATTGTTTCCCTGAGCCTTGTCAACGACAACACGCATCGGGACATAAACATCCGGAACGTGCAGGCGTTTGATCCCAACGCTCTTGGAGGCGTGCGCCCGCTAAATCCCGTCTCAACTGCCGAAGATGCCATCATTGCTATGGATGGAATTCAAGTTCGCCGCCCTTCAAACGAAATTGACGATCTGATCCCCGGCGTTACCATAACTGCCCGCAGGGCATCCGACCGCCCCGTTTCGCTTTTTGTTGAGCCCGACCGGGAAGCGGTTAAAGACGCCATTATCTCTTTTGTGGGCAACTATAACCGCCTCATGACGGAGATCAATGTTCTTACCCGCAACGACCCGCGTGTTGTTGACGAACTGACCTTTCTCTCTGCGGATGAACGGGCGGATGCGCTCCAGCGGCTGGGAACTTTTGCCGGGGATTCGACCCTGATGCACTTACGGAACAATCTTATGCGGATTGCCGGAAATGCGTTTCCAACGTCAGAAGGGCGCGAGCTTGCGCTCCTTTCCCAAATTGGCATTGGAACCGATGTACGCTGGGGCGGGGCGTCAGGCGGCGGGCTTGATGTTTCGCGGCTGCGGGGCTACCTTGAAATCGACGAGCGGGTTCTGGACAACGCCATTGCGACAAGGCTTGAAGCAATGCGGGAACTTTTTGGCTCGGACACCACCGGAAACCGCCTCGTTAACAGCGGCGTGGCGTTTGATGTTGAAGCGCTGACGCGGCCGTTTACCGAAACTGGCGGCATTCTTGCGCAGGTAACGGGTACGCTGGACACCCGCATCGGGCAGGAAAACACGCGGATCGAAGGCATTGATCGCCGGCTCACTCAGCAGGAGGCGGATTTGCGAAGGCAGTATGCCCAAATGGAGGATTCGTTCCGACGCATGGAGCAGATGAACAATTCGCTTAACCAGTTTGGGCAGCAAAATTCAAGGCAATAGGTACGTTAGGTATACGATGAATATTTATATTAACGGCAAAGCGGCGGACATTACTCTCGACACTGAAAAGACGCTGGGAAATGTGTTGTCGGGGCTTGAGCAGTGGGTTTCCCAGTCGGGCAGCCGCCTTCAGAGCATCAGCGTGGATGGCGAGGTGCTTGACGGCGAAGCCCTTTCTCAGGCGTTTGGCAGGAATATTTCCGCAATCAAAAAACTGGATGTCCTTGTGTCGCCCTACCGCGAACTTGCCGAGCAAGCCCTTTCTGCGCTGCTTGCGGTGTGCCTGAACTACGAGGGCGCGGCATTTGAAGGGCGGGCGCAGATTGCCGAGGAGTGGAAGCAGAGCGCGGCGGCGGATTTTTTACACGCCGATGTTGCCGATATGTACGAACTTGCCAGCATTGCGTTTGCAGGCGAAGGGCTTGCAGTGCGGGAACTTGCCGCCATTATCGAGGACAGGCTCATGGAAATTGCCGCACCCGCGAAGGAGATTGCCGGCTGCGAGGTGCTGGTAAAAACCGTTGCCGCACGAATGGAAGAACTTTCCCTTGATATGCAGACGGGAAAGGACGAACGAGCGGCAGAAACAATACAGCTTTTCAGTCAAGCAGGGCAAAAACTTTTTCGAATATTTTTTATTCTTGAATCCGAAGGACTTGATTCAGGTCCTGAAGGATCGCCCTTTGCCGTTGACGGCGTTCCCGCCAAAGATTTTATGAAGGAGTTTAACGCCGTCCTGGCGGAAATTTCCGCCGCCTATGAAAACAAAGACACAGTTCTTGCAGGAGATCTTTCAGAATACGAACTGGCGCCCCGCCTTTTAAAGTTTTATTATGCCCTGAAAGATTTGTTTACGTTATCTCCATAACATATCGATAATAAAATAAGAACATAAAAAAGGAGGTCAAATGGGTAGAATACTAGCGGGAATACCGCTGACGGAAATGCCATTGCGCCTTCTTCAATCACCGAGCGTTACAGACTTTCAGTTGAAAGATGACCCGATGCAAACGGTAATTCTGCTGATAGGTGTTGCTGTCTTAGTAATCGTGATAACGGTCGTGAAACTGCTCCGCAGAGTGAGTCCTTCAATTGCCGGAAAAGCACGCAATAATATACGCGCTCCGCTTTCCCCTCGCAAGTTTTCGTTTTTGACACTGCGGCGCATTGCTTCATCCTACGGTCTTAACCGTGAGCAAACTAAACTCTTAGAGTATATTTTTAGAAATGACGAAATTGCCGACCCCGAGCGTGTGATGAGAAATCCGGCGCTTGTCGATCAGCACTTTAAGCGGGCATACCGGAAAATCGAACGGAGTTCGGAGACTGAGGAGGAGGCGCAGACGCGTTTTGCAAAACTGTTTAGTCTACGGGATATTATTGATTTGGGCGCGCATACGGACAGTGATGCTCCCGTTAAGCTTTCGGAAAACACTCCGGCTATTCTTATGGTGGGAAATGAGAGCTACCCAGTCAAGGTGATCAAATCGCAGGGGAAAAATGTAGTCGTTGAGGCACCGAGAAACGCATTGGGAACTCCCATCCGCGTTGCGAAAGATATGAGTGTTACGCTGTCGTTTTTTACGAGATCAAGCGAGGGCTTTTCTCTTGCAGGAAACGCCGTTGGATCTTCGGATACTCCACGGGGGGCGGGGCTTGAGATCCAACATTTGGGGAAACTGAAACCTCTTGCAAAGAGGATGTACCGCCGCAAGAAGGTTTCGATACGGGCGGATATTTCCATGGTATTCCTTGAAGGATCGAAAAAGAAAAAAGATCAAAAACTTGTTGTTGACCCCAGAAAATCTTTGGGTACTATTTTGGATATTTCCAAAGGCGGCTGTGCGTTGAAAGTTTCCGCTGCGATCCCGGTTGGTTCGCGCCTTAAAATTTCTATGTTCTTCAACGAAAAGCATCCGATTCACGTTGTCGGACAGGTACTGAGAATTAACAAGTCAGGAACCGTGGGAACTATTCTGCATATTAAGTTTCTGAAAGTTCCGCTGTGGGCATTCAATTCGATCAGTGCACTCGTTTATGGTTACAATGATTCATGGGATTAGTGGGTGGCTTGCATTTTTTAGCACAGGGCAAGCGTGTTTAATCCCCCGCTGTTTATTGCGGGGGATTGGTTGTGTTTTTAGTTCTCCCGTTTCCAATACGGAGTTTCCACACCTATATCTTCGCTGTAAAACGTCGGCTCTGTGCCTCTGCCCGCTCTGAAATCCCTGATCTGCTTTTTGTAGTTGTCAAAACATTTAACTACAATATTGCAGAGGATAAAAAGGGCAATGATGTTAATAGTGGCAAGTATGCCAGTGAAAATATCCGCCATGCTCCACACCAGTTCCAGCGGAACAATCGAAGCTACAATAATAGTCAGCCCGCCTAAAACCTTGAACACATTCACTGCGCTTTGTTTTTTCGCGATAAACCGAAAGCAGGTTTCGCCATAAAAATAATTGCCGATAAGCGACGTGAACGGCAAGAGGAAAAGCATAACGTTGAGGAACGGAGCTGCAAGCGGCCCAATCCAAAAGTTCAACGATTCCCGCACGAGTGCCACGCCGCGCGCTGTTGTGCCGTCAATGTAGTTTCCCGACATAAGAATGATGAAAGCCGTCGCGGAAGAAATAATGATTGTATCGTTGAGAACGCCGAAGCTCTGCACCGCGCCTTGTTTGACAGGATGCGAAACATCAGACGTTGCCGCCGCCAGCGGAGCCGAACCAACGCCTGCTTCATTTGAGAACAGCCCTCGAGCAAGCCCGGTTCTCACCGCCTGTGCAACGGTGAATCCCAGTATGCCGCCGCCAGCTTGCTCTGCACCAAACGCGGAGCTAACGATGTAGCCCATTGTGGAAATGAACAGCGGGAGATTTATGATGATGATAATAAAACACACTACGAGGTACCCGAGAATAATCGGCGGCATTAAAATCGAAGCTACTTGCGAAATGCGCTTGATGCCGCCAAAAATAATAAACATGATAATGGCGGAAATAGCTATGCCGAGTATGAGGCGGTTGGGGACAAATGCTTCGAATGTATCAGCAATGGTGTTTGTTTGGACAGAGTTAAATATGAACACATAGGTGAACGCCAAAATTGCCGCGTGTATGTAACTTGGTGTTTTTGATTTGAACGCCCGCTGAATGTAGTACATCGCGCCGCCCATAAATCTGTCGCGGTGGTTTTCTTTGTAAATCTGGCTCAACGTTGATTCGACAAAGCCGGTTGCCGCACCAAGAATTGTCATCATCCACATCCAGAAAATGGCTCCGGCTCCGCCTGATGTTATTGCAACGGCAACGCCGACAATGTTGCCTGTTCC
>WQZT01000079.1 GCA_009780595.1 Treponema sp.
ATTGCCCACCGGTATACATTGGATTTACTCATTCCTAACGCTTTTCCCACAGCCCTGCCTGAGTAACCGAGCGTCAGCAGCTTGTAAAGCCTGGTTGCGTTGCTCTTCAGTGTACACCCACTTCTTGCGCTCAGGCGTGTACTTATAGTGGCAGGCATTACAAAAATACCTCTGGCTGCCAACCGCAGTAAAGCCTTTCTTGTTCTGTTTGTCAGCTCTGCCGCATTTTGGACATTTTACTTCATTCATCTTCATTCCGTTCCTGTTCACTATTGTATCATTTGGGACAATATTTTTCCACTTCCGTTACGGCGGGAAAATAACTATAGTATTACCATAAAAAATTACCGTATTACCGTGTAAATGATCAACAATATTGATGAGAAGGTGCATCTTCGTTACAATGAAGAATGCCGTCATGTATTCTCCATACTCTTTTTGGCGAGGATGTTTTCGCTGAACTGTCAAAGCACCCCAAAATCCTGTTTTTGGCGACCAACAAGTTCGCCAAAACGCTGCAAACGCACAAAAATGTTTTTACGCTGGGCTGCCAGGGACCGGATGTTTTTTACCATAGTCGTAGAAAGCGGCCTGTGGGGATTGAATACGGAAGTCTGCTGCACCGCCGCGGATTTGGCGATTTTGCCGCAAAACTCCTCGCGATGAGCCTATCGCCCGCCGCTGAAACAAGTACGGTGGGAGTCTACGCGCTGGGCTTTGCAACGCACGCATTTCTTGACAGGGCGGCGCATCCCTTTATCGTGTACAAGACGTTCCACCCTTCACCCGCCAAAGACGACCATCTTCACCCGGCGCAGGCGCACGTTTTTTTCGAGCGAATCATCGACACGCTTATGCTTAAAGTGCTGCGGGGCGGGGAAATTTCCAACTGGAACGAGGCGGGCGCACTTGAAAGCCTTTGCCTGAATCCGCCGCCTGATCTCGCCGAACTCCTTAAAGACGCGCTTGTCCATACATTTCCCCAGCGGGCGGGCAAGGATGAAAAACTCACCCGGCGTGTTCAAAACACATTCGAGGATAGCGCAGGTTTTTACCGCTTTTTGACCCTGTCGAATAATGCCCGAAAAAATCCCCGTGCCGATTTTGAGCCCGACAAATGCCGCCTTCTGTACACTCACCCGGAAAATCTGCCGGAGCATATCGACTTTTTGAACTTGAAAAGGCAGGTGTGGCTGCATCCAGCCGGGGGCAAAAGCGAGGACACCCGTTCTTTTCCGGAAATCTATGCCCAGGCGGTGCAGACGGCGGCTGACGTACTTTCGGCTGTACTTCAGCGCTATTGCGAGGACGGCGTTTTTCCGGTGGAGCAAGCTGTCGCCGCTATCGGCAACGGCGGGCTTTCCATCGTTGATAAGTCCGGCGCGCCGTGCCCGCCCGTTCACTTTGATCCCCTGCCATTGAGGGATGTGCTAGAACAGCAATTTGCATTATACTGCGAAAGAGCCACATTAGAAGCTTGACATTTTTTTCAATATATGACAATATTTGAATTCACTTTATAGTATGAAAGGGTATAATCGTATGAATACAGTGTTTGTTAAGCCCGCGAAAGTGGAGCGGAAATGGTTTCTGATTGATGCCGAAGAAAAGGTTTTGGGCAGAGTCGCCGCACGGATAGCTTCCATTCTCAGAGGGAAGGAAAAGGCGGTTTTTGTGCCTCATCAGGAAGTTGGGGATTATGTGGTTGTCATCAATGCGGACAAGATAGCCGTTACAGGCCGCAAGCGCGAGCGGAAAGAATATCACCGCCACTCCGGGTATCCGGGCGGGTTGACAACGTTGACGTTCCAGAAGTTGATAGAACGGCGCCCGTGCTCCCCCCTCGAATTGGCGATTAAGGGAATGCTTCCCAAAGGTCCGTTGGGACGGAAGCTCTTTAATAATGTTAAGGTTTATGCAGGGGCGGAACATCCGCACGCGGCTCAGAAACTTGAAAAACTTGAGTTATAGGGAAGGTTACAGTAGATGAAAAATCTTGGTGTAGGAACCGGTCGCAGAAAAACATCTGTAGCGCGGGTGTATCTGCGGGAGGGAAGCGGGAAAATCGTAGTAAACGGCAAAGATGTGTTGCAGTATTTCCCGCAAATTGGACACATGCTTATGGTGCGGCAGCCTTTGATGGTTACCGCCAGCGAGAATAAATTTGATATACTTATCAATGTCTACGGTGGCGGTATAAATGGTCAGGCTGGGGCTTGCCGTCACGGTATTGCCCGGGCGCTTTGCCAGGTTGATCAGGGGAATTACACCAGCCTGAGGAGCAATGGCTATCTTACCCGCGATTCCCGCATGGTGGAACGGAAAAAGTACGGCCAAGCCGGTGCGCGCAGGCGTTTCCAGTTCTCCAAACGCTAACAGTACTGGTTCCGCCCCTTCCGTGATACTGATTTCTCTTAAACCAGAAAGTTCGCGGATAGATGGGGCGGTAAAAGCCGAATTTCAAAATGCCCTGCCCTTGGTGCTTTCAATTCATTACCTCCCGCCGCCGCTGTCTGGGGTGTTGTTCCAGTTAGCGGGGCAGGAGCTTTCAGTGGGAGAAATGGCAGCGTTTGACTTTGCCGCCGAGTGCTACAAGGCAGAACGCGCCGCCCTGCGGTTGATTGCGACCGCTGAACAGAACACGGTAGGATTAACCGCTAAGCTCAAGTATCGCCGCTTCGATTCCGCCGTGTCAAAGGCGGTTGTTTCCCGCCTTGCCGAGCAGAACCTGCTCGACGATGGCAGGTACGCCGAACTTTGGATTCACGCCCGCCTTGCCGTAAGAAAACCGCCAACCCCGCAGTGGCTGCTGGCTGCTTTATTGAAGCGGGGAATTGACAGAAAACTATCAATACAAGCCCTCAACAAAGCTCTTGACGAAGAAACCGAGTACGAACTTCTGTTAAAATATCTGGAAAAGGGGAAGTTTCCGAACGATAAAAAAGTTTTTTTTCTGAGGGCTCATTTAAAATACGAAGGCTTTTCCCCCGCAATTCTTGACAGATATTTCGAGGAGGCACACACCTAACACCCTTATTTGCTGTAAAAAGTAGTTATACTATGTAATTTCTTGTACTATTAGCTTGAATATTACCAATGAACAGGCGTATATTACACAGAATTGCATTTTATTCAGTGTATAGTGCATAATAAGCCAAGAATTTACAAGATTTTTGTATGCTATGCTATGTTTTTCCACTTTGTTCATTGAATTTTTAATAGAAAAAGGTATAATGGTAACGGTTTTTCAAAATATTGAACTCTGGAGTAGTTCAATTAAGATAAAAATTGATTTTAATTTCAGATTTATAAAAAGGAGTCCATGATGGCAAAGGGTGTACGGCGTGTTCGTATTTTTTCAGCATTGGAAGTAGCAAACATTTGTGGTGTTGTTAATCAAACCGCAATTAACTGGATTCGAAGTGGCCACTTGAAAGCTTTCACTACACCCGGCGGGCAGTATAGAATATATGCCAAAGACTTTGCCGCTTTTTTAGACAAACGCGGGATGAGCGCGTCAAGAGAAGTGCTTCAGGTAATGTTGGAAAACGCCAACTGGAATACGTTTCTTATTGCGGCAGATCAGGCTGCCAATGAGGAATTGAAGGCCGGAATTGGCAAGTTGTTCCCCGAATACGCGATTATTCAGGCTACCGACTGGTTTGAAATTGGCAGGAAATTCACCGAGGAAAAACCGGGCTTTGTGCTTTTGGACACCGGGCTTCCTGGCGGGGACATTTCCCAGTTTATCCGCACGATTAAAGACGACCCGGTTTTCGGTAAGCCGTATATCCTTCTGCTGAAGGACGGCGCTTCGCCTGCCAATACCGCCGCTAACAGCGCGGATGCCGCCGCCGACATAATCCTGACCAAGCCGCTTGATTGGGGCAAGTTTGAGGCGGCGATAAAAATGCTGGAAAAGCAGATAGAGGTGGCGAGCGCTTAACGGCTTCAGGTTGTTTGCGGGATCCGCTCACTCTTTGAGCAAAACCACCTCAACATTTCCCAAGATTGCAGAGCCGCAGATAATCAGTTCAGGCGCTCCGGTTTCTGCCTGTTTATTCACTTTTTTACTCATTTCCGCGTTACCCAAAAACGGGACAACGTTGTTTTTTACATTGATTCCCGGTTCAACAAAAATAGTTGTGTTCCCAAGAATTGAAACTACGTTCAGAACGGTTTTTTGAGGTTTCAAGTCTGTTTTTTGTATCGTGATATTTCCATCACCCAAAATGCTTACAAAGGTTGTCCCGGATTTAACCGCTCCCGAAAAAGTGCGCGAAGAAAGCACCGTCACTATTCTGGCAGCAGCGCTTTCGCTAATGGGACTCTCGCTCATGGTGTTCTTGCTGTCGCTGGCATTATCTCCGAATTGAACACTACCAGTGGCACTGTATTCGACAACGATTTTCTCCACGACGATTAATTCCCGTTCGCTTTCGGTCTTGTTGATATACTCTACCAGCCGTTCGTACTCTTCCAGCGGAAGCTTGCTTTTGGCGAAGCTGTCTGAAAGGCTTTCGACGGCTTTTTCTTTTCGCTCCTGGATAAGGTGCGCCAACGGCAGTGGGTTCATTATTACTTACCTCGCAATTGGCATTTGCTGGGGTGGGCGCGAGACGGTGCTTTCGGTGGAGAACTCGCCGGTGATGCCGTGGTCAACTGCAATCGCTGTGTTCACCAAGTCGTTAAAGTGCCACCATTCGGAGGCGAGGGGAATTAAGCCCGCTTCGGTCAAGTAACGCTGCATCAAAACAGTTGCGGGGGTTGCCTTGTCAGAAAAAACGCCATCTTTCCACGCCGTTAACGACCGCGCGTGAACTGGCTCCTGAAATACAACCGCCGCAATACTCAGCTCGTGCATCGGCGTTTGCATTGGGTGCGGCGTGTACCCGCTGATGTGGATAAACGCATAATCGCCGGTTGCCTTGATCTGGTAATGGTCAACGCGCGCGAGGCTCACGTCTATCGCTGTCCCTCGCTGGTGGTTGTACGGGGCTGCCGCCAAAAACCAGCGGGTGTTCCACGGCGGCGTTGACATGCCCGCCCAGACAACGGGGTCGGCAAGCGCCAGCGCGTGAAGGTTTTCGTACACCACATCGTGGGCGGATGAGGGGCGGAACGCCTCGAAAATAACGAGCGTGTTGCCTTCGGCGAGGGCGGTCCGCTGCGCCGCGCCTATTTTCCGCGCCATTCCGTACAAAACCGGGGCGATGTATTCTTCCCTGCCAAGCCGCGCGTTAAAATCCCGCGCTTCGTACAGCACTTCCCCGGTAACGTTGGGGATATACTGCCCCGATGAACGAAAGAGCGACTCGGTTGCGTTGGTGATGTTGTAAACAATCGAAGGGAGAATGTCCGGCAGGTTGATCATGCACAGCGCGCTTGTTACCCAGCCTGAACGATTGTCCATTTCAACGAGCCACCAATCGCCCCGCTCTTCCAGAACCGTAAACGCCTGCCCTGCATCAAGCACAGCGATGGTATTCGCCGTCTCTCGTGCGCCGTCATACAGCGGCAGTTCGATGGATGCCCAGCCCGTTGCTCCGGTGATGGGCAATTCGAGAGCGCCGTTTTCAAAAACATAGAACGTGTAGTGTGCGGTTTCTTCGACAGATAGAATCGAGCCGGGCGCGCGTCTGCCGAGCGCTTGTGTTTGCCCCGCTTGCTGCCTCAAAGGTTGCCGTTCCTGCGAATCGCAGCTTAAAAAAGAGGCAATTAAAAAAATCGAATATAGAAATAATGAAAATCGTTTCATGAAAATAATATCTCCCAACTCACGTTTTAAACGAGCGAGTTCCAAAAATAAAGTAAAAGCAAATGCGCCGGATAAAATATATAAAAGCTGTACGCTCGTGCCTTTGATTTTTTCCCCAGTTTTCCATTGTACATCGCTAATAGTGGAATTGCAAGGAAGATGCCGAGCTGGTACCAGTGGGCAAGTCCAAAGCGAAGGTAGACGATTGACAGGTGAAACAGAATGCCGACCGCGCAGAAGGCGAGCATTTGCCGCTTGAAATTTCCGCGAAACAGCCCAAGCGCGGCAATCCACAAAACCGCCACGAAGTTCCAGTTGGCGGTGTACGCCGCTGCACAGCACGCCGCAAGAATCGCCAGGCGCAGAACGATGTTCAGGCTGCTTTTCAGCGCGGCCAGTGCGACAAGCCCCAGCGCGAGCGCCCAGATTACGCTCGTTGCCTCGAAGGGCGAAAATGAATGTCCAAACGTGATGTTAAACGGGATGTGTGAAACAAGCGCAAGCGCAAACAGCCTGAGCGTGTACTTTCTTTTGCTCGACGTGTGATAGTAGCCTTCGACAATAAAAAAACATATCACGGGCGCAACAATCCGCCCTGCGAACCTCAGCAGGTTGCGTAGCAGCGGCTCGTTTGAAAGAAACACGACGGCGAAGTGATCCAGAAACATAAGCGCCATTGCGATTGCTTTTAAGCTGTTCGCCGTAAAAATAGTAATGCCGCCGGAATTGCTGCTATTCGCCGTGTTAGGCAAGGCGGGGCAGGACATAGTTTTCCACCTCGTAGCGAACTTTCTCGATGTCTATCGTTGTATGTTCGCCGTTTTCGTACAGAACGCGGCCTTGCACCATTGTCAGGCAGACATCGCTTCCTTGTGCCGCGTATGCAACAGCGGCGCACGGATCGTTTAGCGGGATAAAATGCGGCGCGTCAAGGTTGAGCATAATCAGGTCGGCGTCAAAGCCTGTGGCGATTCTGCCGCTTTCGTGTTCGCGTCCTTGCCCACGCGCGCCGTTTACCGTCGCCATCTTTATCGCCTGCAAAGCGGGCACTGCGGATGGATCGCCTGTGATGTACTTCTGCAAGAGCGCGGCGGTTTTAATTTCCTCGAATAAATCGTGGTTGTTGTTGGAGCAAACGCCATCTGTGCCAAGCGCGACATTCACGCCGCGTTCCAGCATTTTTGCCGCTGGCGCAACACCCGAAGAAAGCTTGAGGTTACTGACGGGGCAGTGCGCGGCGGTAGCTCCAGCGGCGGCGAGTATATCCATGTCGGCTTCGGTGAGGTGGCAGCAGTGGGCGGCGGTTACTTTGTGCGAGAAAACGCCTGCTTCATTGAGAACCTGCGCGGGAGTTTTGCCGTATTTTGCCACGCACGCCGAATGCTCCGCTGCTGTTTCGCTTAAATGCAGGTGCAGGCGCATGTTGTTCTCGGCGGCAAACTCCGCGCTTGCCTGCCACGCCGCAGGGCAGGAAGTGTACTCCGCGTGTATCCCTGCGTCAATTACGAGGCGGCCGTCGCCTGAGCGAGCGCCGCCGTACTGCGCCAGAAGTTCCCGCACTTCCATTGTGCCGCGTTCTTTTTCAAAATCGAAACGGCTCATATCGAGGCACAACACGCCGTTGGTGATGTTGGCTTTCGTTCCGGCTTCCAGCACGGCATCGGCAATGCTGG
>WQZT01000080.1 GCA_009780595.1 Treponema sp.
AAAAAAATACCCCCCCCCCCCCCCGCGCCTCCTGCCGGGTTAATTTTTACGAAACAAACAGACGGTAAGGCTACAGGCGCTGATAATGCGGGCAGCAACCCTGTTTTTGTATATATCTGGTGGAAGGGCACAGAAGGCGAAGAAACAATAGCTCACATTGCAGTCAGGCACAATGAAACTCCTGAATATGCAGTACGTTCGGTCGCCGAATGGAGAAAGCGGGTAATGGCAACAGGAATACCTCCGTTGATTACCACCGAAACCACTGCCATAGACCAGGGGTATCCCACAGGAGCAACGGGAACTATTAACGCATTGACCAATGCAGCGAATGATGCGGCAAGTAAAAACTCCGCCCCGCAAGTTGCGCCTGTAGGTAAGCCCGATTTGGATTTTGATCTGGTTACAAGGGGCGCAAAACATAAGGGTGATGATCGCACTACTATGTCTCATCCATATGTACAGGTAACTTTTTGGTGGCTAGAAAATAAGATTGTTTGGGTTTTTGTAGACCATGACCAAACATCAAATAGGATGAATCCAGCTGTGGATTTATGGACAAAAACGGTAATGGAAAACCAGAAAATTCCTGATATTATAAATCCCCCTGATCGTTCTGATCAAGGAGCTGCTGGTTCTTGGTACGCGGATATAACTTCTCGTGTTACTCTTGGCATAAACGCAATGATCAATTCCGCTAATGAAGCAGCAACTAAAAACCCGAATTTTAATACAAAAATACTTCGCCAACAGGCAGTAGACGCGGCAATTGCTATGAGGCAAGCCGAACTTCAGCAGCATTGGGAGAATTCTCAAACTGAAGCCCTCCTCGTTGCGCTGAACACCGCCGCGCAGGAAGCTGTCAGCAAGAACCAAGCCCGCAGTGCGGCAAACAAGGAGTAACTGTCTATGAAAAAGTTAGCTAGTGTTGTACTCATTCTCACTCTGTGCGTCTCGGGCGTGTTTGCCCAGGTAACTTTCTCAGGCAGCGCATTTATGGGTGTGGAGTTTCAAAAAACGCCAACCCAAGACTCCGATGCGCCGGATGCGGTTTCTGGCGCTAGTACCGCAATCAACCCATACCACCGCGAACACGGACTTCCCCGCTTTGACTTGAACGCGGCGGTTGGGCGGGACAATTACGGCGCACGGCTGCTGACGCGCGCGCACGGCACGGATTTCACCGTCAGAGGCGCGTATGCATGGGCGGACTTTCAAGGCTTCACTGCCAGAGATTCCCTGCGCTTTTCGGCGGGGCAATTCGCCGAAGGGCAGTGGGTTGTCCGCTTGGACGGCGATCTCCCCGAACTCGATATTGATCACGTTCCCACGGGGTTCCGCCTCACATACACAACACCGCTGGAAGGGTTAAGCGTGGGCGCGGTGTTCAGAGCCGAGGGGCAGGACGCCGAAACCTTCGGCAAGCAGGCAATTTTCGGCGGAACATTTGTGCACCCGGTTTTTAACGTCGTTCTCGTTCACAACATGGCGTTCAATGCCAGCACCCTGTTTGCCTTTAGCATCCCCAGCTTTGGTTTTGTCGGCTTGTATGATTTATCGTTTGGTCTTAATATGGTGGCGCGGAATTGGGCAAACTGGGATTCAACGAACTCGGCGTATTCCGGCGTGTTGGATATGTATCAGCGAATTGGCTACAGTATTTCAAGGCCGCTCAGTGTCAGCCTCATCGCTCAGCAAAGTATCAGCGGCAACCCCGATGACGACACAATCGGGATGATGTTCGGGCCGGGTGTTGTTTACCGCCCGGGTTTTCTGCCTGGTGTGGCGGCTTCTCTGCGGGTGATGGCGGAATCCAAAGATAACTTTAGTACAACGGATTTGACAATCCGCCCTGCGATTGAAAAAACGCTGTCAGGTCCGTCACTCTGTTACATTCAGTACGAATTGCAGATGCCTGATCTCTCCATGGACAAAGCTGTTCACACCATCGGTATTGGCATAGAAATCAAGTCGTTCTAGTTGTGGTGTTTGTTCCTGCTGCCTGGCGGCAGGATTATTTTTATCCATATTTAGGAAGGTATAGTAATGAAGGTAAAGAATGTGTTGATTATGACAGCGGGAATTCTGCTCGCCGCCCTCGTGCTGGCGTGCGAGTCGGCTCCTCCCGCTCCCATCACTGACGCGCAGGGTGTAAACGTCAGCGGAGTGGCATCTGCCACCGCCCCCAGCTTCGGTGGGACTGCAACGGTAACGCTTACCGTTGTCGACGGCTTTATCACCAACGTGCACGTATCCGCACCCGGCGATACGACAATGATGGCAGCTCCCGTTATCGCGAAAGCTTCCACCGACATGGTGCGCTTTAACACGCCGCACATAGACGCCGTGTCCGGATCCACCACAACGAGCCTCGCCGTGAATCAAGCCGCCGCCGAAGCAATGGCGCGTATTGTTGCAGGCGCAGCCGAATAACGCTCCCCGTTTTTAGCTAAAAGAGGCTGTCTTTCGACAGCCCCTTTTTTTGCTCACAGCTTCACTTTCCCGGTTTAGAACCGATCAGTGTGAAACTCATGCTCATTTGGTAACGCTCCGCACTGACAGGATTTGTCAGCTTGTCGGAAGCGTAAAAGCCCACCGAGCCAGTGGAAAAATCCTTCGCATGAGCGTACAGCGTAGACCACACTTTTCCCTCGCTGTCCTTCACGGATATTTCTAGAAACTTAGGTGCGTTCGGATCACGCTTAGCAGGTTCCGGCATAGATTGTCCTCCTGCTTCAAGTATAATGTATCCTCGCGATTTTTACCAGCTTCCCCGTTCACGGCTCAAAACGCCCCTCAATCGGAATCCGCACAAGATTAACAAAATGCCCGGGGTACCTCGTGCTAAAGTTCCGAAACGAAGTTTCCTCGGCGCTTTCAAACACTGCGATCTCAAAATCCCCGCGCTCGTTGAAAAAGGGAACAAGCACGGCGATGTGGAAAAATTGGCGCAAACGAGGAAGGGCGCGAGTATCGCCTGCGGGAGCATTGGGATTTCCCCACTCATCGTTGACTGCGGCAAGGTAAATCCAGCCGGGCTGTGTAGCCGCCAGCGTAAACATCAGCGGGTGCAGCCCTTCGATGGAAAAGCCAGCGTTTTCCGTAAAGCCGCGGTAGGGGACAACCGTGCGCTGCCCGCCGTGCCGCTGAATCAGGTGGGAAAAGGGCAAATCCCGGACTTCGATTTCCCGCAAGTCGGCAAACGAAGGCGAGCGCAGTGCGATTCCGACACTGGCGGCAAGATTTCTAACCCAGTCAAGACCGAAAAAGGGGTCGCGAACTGCTTCCCAATGCTCAATTGAAGTTCCACCCCGCTCGCCAAAAGGCGCGGCAAGGGGCGGCACTTCAAGGCGCTGCCCGGTAACCGGGCGGATGATACCGTCAACTACCCACTTGGCAAAGCCCGAACAGTTAAGCCCGCCCTGATTCGCAAATGCGCTCTGCAACTGGAGCGTTTCGATAAACACAAAATTACCGTTTTCATCTATCGCGCCATCGTCAATGTACGAAAGCTCCGGCAGGCGCAAGCGGATGTGGGAAACAAAGGCGCGGGTGTCGCTGTGCCGCCCGGGCTCGATGTCAAAAAAATGGCGGGGAAAGCGGCTGCCGGCGGCGGCGAGTGCATTCTCAACTGGCAGGACAAAGAGCCGCTCAAAGGGAATTGCAACAGGCAGGGAGCGAACTGCGTATGCATCGTAGATAACGACGTCCATCTGGCTCCGGTCTGCACCGAGCGGGCGGAACTGCACGTAGGTATTGGGATCGCTGCGTAAAAAGACCCGTATGCGGGAATTCCGGTGATGGTTTTCATCACGGCGGCGGGTGAGAACCCACGATCCTTGCGCCCAGCCGGGAAACGCGCCGTCCTGTTCCCGCGCCAGCACAACGGCGAACTCGTTGGGACTTGCGGCGGATGTTTCCGTGCGAACTTGAACGCGCCCGCCACCGCGCAAGGTGTGTATCTCAGGCTGCTGTGCAAAAATCGTCCCCGGCGTTTCCCGAAACCAGAACGCTTCGAGCGTTCTCCGCAGGGCGGAATCGTCCTGAATACTGCGACTTGAGACATCCGCCGCTCGCAGCGAGTTTACAGGCACAATGCCTAAAACGGCGGCAAGAACAAAAAGAGGAAACAATGTTTTCGGCGAAACCGACGATAGTATCGTCGATGTTATTGCTACTATTTTTTTCACACTACCCATCTCTGCTGTTAATATTATTAATTATCGGCGTTCCTTTTCTTATTGTAAAACGCTTGACAGTAAAACGCAATCAGGCGGAGTTTCGTTACAAAGAAACAATTCGTGGCGGGAGATTGACTTTTTTTTCAAACACCGCTAAGATGTAGGCGTATGTTTTCCAAGGGCTCTCTTCCTTCCCGGAAAGTCGGTTTAAGGCGGAAGCAGATATTCCAGAATGTACTGTTGGCCGCCGTATTGGTTATTTTTCTCTCGCTGGTTCCGGTGGTTTACATCCGCGCACGGGATCGTTGGTCGGGGAACGAGGTGCGCGAACTGCAGGCGCTCTTTGAATCTGGCGATTTTGAAGGGGCTTGTGCGCAGAGCGGGGAATTGCTGGAACAGCGCCCGATGGATTTGTTCCTGTTAACGCTCAACGGTTTTTCATCGTACCAGCTTGCTATCTCGCAGATAAACAGTTTTGATACGCTGTCGTATATAGACAACAGCATTTGGGCGCTCAGAAGGGCAATGCTGTTAAAAGAAGGCGCATTTGACGGAAGAATTCTGTACGTTTTGGGGAAAGCGTACTACCATAAGGGGTCTGATTGTGCAGATTTGGCAGTGCGTTACCTGAACGAGGCGCGTGCCGCAGGTTTCACAGCGCCTGATATTCCTGAATATTTGGGGCTGGCGTATGCGGCGTTGCGGGATTATACCAGCAGCATCGCGGCGTTTTCTCAGTCAATGGCTGCCGAGGAGGGCAGGGGGACTTCGGATGTGCTGTTGCTTTCGATTGCCCGTTCCTATTTTAGCCTGAACGAGCTTGAATCGGCGAAAACTTACCTTGTCCGCTGCCTCGAAGTGTCAATGGATTCCAGAACAAGAACAACCGCCCGGCTGTTGCTGGGGGATATATTGTTCCAAACCGGGGAGATTTCCGGTGCGGAAGCAGAATTGTTAGCAATTATCGCAGAAGGCGGCGAAAACGCCGACGTTCGCTATCAACTTGGGGTGTTGTACGCCTCGATGGGGGATACAACCCGCGCCCGCGCAGAGTGGCGCTCGGCGTTGAGGATTGATCCTGCCCATAGCCTGGCTCGAAACCGTTTAATGTAGCGAATAGAAATGTATCGGAGGAATTATGTTTAAACGACGGGGTTCATCGGCTATCGGGATTGATTTAGGGACATGTAACACGCTGATTTACATAGCAGGAAGGGGAATTGTTATCAACGAACCTTCTGTCGTTGCGGTTGAAAAAGGAACGAACAAAGTTGTAGCGGTCGGTGCTGACGCGAAACGGATGCTTTTCAAAACACCTGGCTCCATCCACGCAATCCGCCCCTTGCGCGGCGGCGTTATCGCAGATTTGGAATCCACTGAAAAGATGATCCGCCACTTCATTTCCAAAGCCCTGCCGCGGTATCGCCTATTCAAGCCCCGCATGGTTTTCGGTATTCCTTCCAGCATCACCGAGGTTGAGCGCCGTGCGGTGGAAGAGTGCGCCTACAAAGCTGGCGCACGGGACGTTGTTGTCCTGCCTGAAAGTCTTGCCGCCGCAATCGGCGCGGACATTCCCATCCACGAACCTGCCGGGCATATGATTATCGACATCGGCGGCGGAACTACGGAAATTTCTGTTATCAGTTTGAGCGATATGGTTGTAACCAACGCGATACGCACCGCCGGAGATGATTTTGACGAGGCGATCATCAAGTTCGTGCGGAGCGAGCTAAATCTCATCATCGGCGGCGGGGCGGCAGAACGGCTGAAAGTGGAAATTGGCAACGCTTTCCCCGATAAAGCAATCGAAAAGGTCGAGGTAAAAGGCACGGATGCCGGAAACGGGCTTCCCCGCAGGCTGGAAATTGACTCTGAACAAATCCGCGAGGCGCTGAAAATCCCCGTGGCGAAAATTATAGACGAGGTAAAGGCAATTCTCGGCAAAACTCCGCCAGAACTTGCCGCTGATATTGTTGAGCGGGGCATTGTAATGACCGGAGGCGGCTCGCTGTTGAAGGGGCTACCAAAACTCATCTCCAAAGAAACGGGCGTGTCGGTTATTATCGCGCAAAGCCCGCTGGACTGTGTTGCAATTGGGGCCGGAAAATATTTTGAGAGCAAACTTCTTGAGAATGCACATAATGTTTACGACAATTTAAATAACTAATCTCATAAGGAAGCGCAGGATGGCAGGAGGAGGAAAAACTCAGAAAGGCCGAGGGCTGGAACTGTACATTTTCATCGCTTTGGCGCTTGTTTCTTTTTTTACGCTTTTCTTTTCTTCGCGCGCGGCGTTTGTGGAATTCCGAACTCTCGGCGTTTCGGTGTTTTCCGGGCTGAGGGGTATCATCGACGAAGTTTCATCCGGTCTTTCGCGAACGGTTTTGTCTATCCAGGAACTGCGCTCGTTGCGGCGGGAGCATGCCGAGCTTTTGGAGCGTCTTTCGCGCTATCAGCAGCTTGAGCGGACATCTGCCGAAATCATACAGGAAAATATCCGTCTGCGCCAGCAGTTGGGTTTTTCGCAAAATATGCCACACCGCCACATTCCGGCGCGGCTTATCGGGCGCGATCCAAACAACCTTTTTTCCGCATTCGTTATCAACAAAGGAACGCATGCAGGTGTAGCCGTTGATATGCCGGTCATTGCATTTCACGGCGGGACGCAGGGGCTTGTCGGCAGGATCATTTCAAGCGGCCCGTTTGAAAGCCTTGTTATGCCGCTGTATGACGCGCGGGGCTTTGTTGCATCGCGCCTTACCCAGTCCCGCCACGAAGGGCTTGTGCAGGGGCGGGGAAATCCGCAAGCTCCCCTTGTAATGCGCTATATTACAAGCCGCGCGTTGGGTGATCTCAGCATCGGCGATATGGTTGTAACCAGCGGAATGGGCGGCGTGTACCCGTCGGGAATTAACATCGGCAGAATTGTTAAGATACACGCTCAGGAAACCGATCTTTCGATGGAGGTGGATTTACAGCCGGTTGTTGATTTTTTCCGCCTTGAGTATGTTTTTGTAATTCGGGCTATTGTTGATACCAACGATTCTATCGATAGTGATAGTGATGCTACTGATGGTATTATCATAGAAGAAAGCGGGCGAGCGGCGGGGCGGGGGATTAATGATTAAACGGATTGTCTGCGGAATACTCTTTATTTTTGGA
>WQZT01000081.1 GCA_009780595.1 Treponema sp.
TCTTCTATTGCCCACCGGTATACATTGGATTTACTCATTCCTAACGCTTTTCCCACAGCCCTGCCTGAGTAACCGAGCATCAGCAACTGTAAAGCCTGTTTGCGTTGCTTTTCAGTGTACACCCACTTCTTGCGCTCAGGCGTGTACTTATAGTGGCAGATATTACAAAAACACCTCTGGCTGCCAACCGCAGTAAGACCTTTCTTGTTCTGTTTGTCGGTTCTGCCGCATTTTGGACATTTTACTTCACTCATGCTCCCCTCCTGTCCATTATTGTATCATTTAGGACAATGTTTTTCCATTCCCAGCGGAATAATTCTGGTTACATCACACGCGCTTTAACCAGAATTATTCTGGGAAGTTTTGGCATTTATTTTCATTTCCAGAGTAGTGTCCCTTGTCGTATCCGCAATTCTCTTATAGTATTGACGTATAATTGATTTTATTTTTTATTATCCTATGGAGGAAACTATGTATTTACTAAAAAACGCTCTTGTTTACGCGCCTGAAAAAATCGGGGTGCGGGATATTCTTGTTGCTGGCGGCAGCATTGTGGCGATGGCGGAGAACTTGACAGTTTCGATGCCCGATCTTGAAACGATTGACGTGAAAGGTTTAATCGTAACGCCCGGCCTCATCGATCAGCATATTCACGTTACCGGCGGCGGCGGCGAAGGCGGTCCTGTATCGCGCGTTCCGGAAATCCCCCTGTCGAAACTTGTCGCGTGCGGCACAACGACGGTTGTTGGTGTTTCTGGCACGGACTCTGTTACGCGGCCAATTTCAGCGTTGCTGGCGAAAGTCCGCGCCCTCACTGCCGAGGGCATTTCCGGCTGGATGTACACCAGCAACTACGCGCTGCCACCAAGCCTGTTGTCCAAAACAATACGGGACGATCTTTTCCTCGTGCCGGAAGTGCTGGGTGTGAAGATAGCGCACAGCGATCACCGAAGCTCGTTCCCCACGATAGATGAGATGCTGCGTATTCTTTCCGATGTCCGCGTGGGTGGAATGATTTCAGGCAAAGTTGGCGTGCTGCACATTCACATGGGCGATTTGCCCGGCGGTTTTGCCGCGTTTAACGAAATAATCGACAGAGGCATCCCCGCCAAGCACCTGCGCCCGACGCACTGCGCCCGCAACGAAAAGCTTTTCAAGGAAGCGCTCGTTTGGATCAAGGAGCGCAACGGTGTTGTTGACCTTACTTCTGGCGGAAGCTGCTACGCTGGCTCGCCTGTCATAGCGGTGAAAACGGCGATTGGGGAAGTGGGGCCGGACAACCTCACGATGAGCACCGACGGCGGCGGCAGCATTCCCCGCTTTAACGCCGCTGGAGATATGGTCGGGCTTGGGACAGGTGCGCCGTCTGCCAACCTTGAGATTTTGCAGGGCTTGGTTAAAGCCGGACTTGCTCTTGAAACGGTGCTGCCGCTTGTTACCAAAAACCCGGCGCGTTATTTGGAATTAAAAAAGAAAGGGCGGCTCGAAGCGGGAATGGATGCCGACCTCTGCGTTTTCACCGAGGATTTAACCGTGCGCCATGTGATGGCGAAGGGTACGTTCCTCATGCGGGACAAAGAAATTATTGTGAAAGGCTCTTTCGAGGAATAGCGGATTTGCTGGGGAGTTTTGCGGAGCAAAACTCCACGCGGGTACAGGGCGGCGACTGCTTTTTTTCTTGCGCGGCATTGACAGCGCGGGTTCTGTTTTTTACACTGTAAGGGAGAGTTGTAAACTCTCGGCAACTTTTGTTGTCCAACGACTGTTTGACAGAGGGAGAGAGGTAGATATGATGGCTATGAATAGAAGCATTGTGAAAGCGGCTGTTTTTCTCGCGTTTGCGGCAGTGTGTGCCAGCGTGTGGGCGGGAGGCGGGCGCGAAAGCGCTCCCCGTTGGGAAGGGATGTTTACCGGCGTTATTCCCGCCGCTGACGGCCCCGGCATTAGCGTTGTGGCAATTTTCAACGCCGACCACACCTACCACATTACCCACCAGCATATTGGCAAAGGTATAGAGGTTTTCCAGTTTAACGGAACCTTTGAGTGGAACGAACAGTCAAAAACGATCACCCTCGACAGACGGGACATCCCCTTCATGTACCGGCTGGACAAGAACGGCATTACCCAGCTCGATATGGAAGGAAATAAAATCACCGGCGCGCTGGCTAACAATTACCGGCTCAGGCGTGTGGAATAATCTGCCCTCGGCAGATTATTCTGGGAAGATTTGGCGGAGCCAAATCTTCCCGCGAGTAAAACAGCAAATCTGCCTTCGGCAGATTTGCCTGCCCCCTTTTTTTATACCTATTTTTTATACTTATTATCGAATGAACTCGGAGCTTTCTCTGAAAAGGCGGTTGATTGTCCGCGGGGAGAGGGCGTATACCAGCGGTGAAGTGGAAACGACGGCGCCGATGGTGGGTTCGCTGTCTGTGCTGCCGCCTTCAAGCGTGCCGGTCTGTATCGTTCGGTGTGTGCCGTCTCCGAAGTGGAGGGTGATGCTCCCGGTAATGGCGGCGGGAGGTAAAGCTTGCGCGGTGGCGAAGTGTGAGGCTTCGGCTTCGAGCACGGTTCTCAGCCAGTCCTCCACGCGGATGGCGGCGAGTTCGGTGGTTTCGTTGCCGTGCAGTACCCAGTTTGTTCCGGAGCGGCGGAGGGTGTATGCAAATGGCGGGGCATTGGCGGGGGTTGCGTTGACTTCTGCCTGTTGAACCATCGCGGCGGTGCGGGGGGCGCTGCCTGAAAGGCGGAAGTCTAGCCAGAAGTCGGTGCCTGTGTCGGTGAAGCGGGTAAAGCGATCTTCGCCTGAGTAGATTTCGCGTTCGTCTGCCCGCGCCAGGTAGATTTCCCTTCCGACAGCGCCGCTTGCGCCGATGAGGAGATCGACAAGGGGGAGTCCGGCTCCGCCGCGTACCTGAATGCGGGAGGCGGTTCCGGCAGAGAGTCCAAGGCGTTCCCGTGCCTGCAATGAGGTGGAGCGCAGGGTGTATATGTCCCGGCGAGAAAGGGCGGCGAGGAGTTCCTGAACGCGCTGCTGGCGGACGGGGTACTCGTTTCCGGCGGCGGCTACAAGCCAGGTGTTGTTTCTGCGGATTAACACGCTGTCTCCGGCGGGGCCTGCAATTTCTATTCTGTCTGCCAGTTCGTGCTGGCGGGGCTGGAGCCACGCGAATGCTGCGTCGGCGCGCCGGGCGGGATCAAACACCAGCGTGAGGATGTACACGGCGGCGAGGGCGGCGGTGAGTGCGGCTAGAACGGCGAGGCGTTTTTTATACATCGGTCTTGCCTTTTTCGCGCCGCCGCTTTTTCGCGCCTGTGCGGGTGCGGTCACTTGTGCCGTCTCTGTCGCCGTCTGAAAGCGAAAGCGCTCCGGCGCGGCGCAAGCGGGTGGTGCGCCGCCTGACGAGGATAATTCCGGCGAGGGTAACGCCCAGCGGCACGAGAACGGTGTTTGCTATGAGGGACAGCGCCATTGCCGCGCGTTTTTGTTCAGGGTCGGTTATGCGGTCAAGTCTACCTGCGGATTCCCGGCTGCGAATGTCCAGGAGGTCATCGTTGCCGGAGAGCCAGTCTGCCGCCCGTATCAAAAAATCGAGGTTTCGCGCTTCGCTCTGGCCGACTTCCATTATATCGCTGGCGAAATCGGTGTCGCCGATAACGATGATGCGGGAAGGGCGGTACTGCTCGTGCGGGAAAAGCGGGTGTTCTCGTTCATCTTCACGTTCACGTTCATCGATAAGCCCTTCAAACGCGCTGGGGAAAATCCCGGACAGCGCTACGCCGAGTAGTTTCGTTCCGCGTACTTGGTTCGCCTCGTCGTAGAAAAATGAAGCGCTGCCGGGGTCGGTGGTGAACGTGTCGCGCTGAAGCCACGCGGCGGCTGTGCTGGTAAAAAGCACGTCGGCGTCAACTCCCTGCGGGGGAACGAGTTCCAATGGGCTTGCCCAGTACAGGTCAAGCCCGCCGAAGTTGGCAGTGAGGCGGTGGCGGAAGTTGCCGCCTTGTTCCCGCACGGCTATCCAGTGGGGATAGCGCACCGAGCGCACGTGCATGCCGCCACCGCCCGCCGCGCCGGGCAGTGCGTTGGGCGCTTGAAACGTCAGGGTAAGCGCGGCATCATCGAGGGCGAGGGCGCCGGAAACCAGCACGCCGTAATTTGCCAGCAGCGTCAGCAACCCGCCGTCATTCGCGGCGCGAGCATCAAGGCTGCGCTTTGAATCAACAAAAACCCCGTCAACGGCAAATAGCGCGCTGCCGCCTCCTGAGATATAGCGGTCGATAAAATACAGGTGGAACTCGCTCAAATCTTCGGCGCCGCCAAGCACAAAAACGGCGGGCAGAGTATCGGGAATCGCCTCGCCCGGATGGATAAGCACAACGTTAAACCCGGCGAGAAACAGCGCGCTGTTCAGCCGCCTGAAATCCTCGTGCCACTGGTTTGCCGCGTCTGCAACGATAACGCCCAACTCGCGCGGTGTGGTTCGTACCAGCGCCCTGATTCGGGAGGTAAGGGCGTATTCCAGCGTGTCCGGGGAAACTACCAGCGGGATGACTGCGGCGCGATCCAGATACTCGATGAGAATTCCGGAATAAACCGTCGCCATTGTTTGCTGGTTATTTTCAATCGTTGGAATTTGCCACGGGAGAATGCCGAGATCTTCGACAGAGCGAGCAATGCCGGAGCGCTGGGGATCGCGCTGAATGGTGCGGATTCTTCCGCGTGAGTGCGCGGCGTATTCCCGCAAAAGCCCCGCAACCGCGCTGGGCATTGGGTGGGCGAGTGCGAGCCTGTCGGAGACAAAGTAGGTGATTGTTAGCTGTTCGGAGATTTCCCGGTGAAGGCCGCGCGAAACTTCCGAGAGGGTGAAGATGCTCCCGCGTGTCATATCGGCACGAAACCAGAGGCGCCCGCTTATCAAAAACGCGAAGAGAAACACCGCGATGGAAAGGAGGGCGAGCACTGTTGCCTGTTTTCTGTTCATTGTTCGCCGCCTGTTAGCTCCACTTCCTGAATATCAACACCTGCGTATTGAGAAACAAAAACAGAGCCGTAGACAGCAGGAAAAAGGCGATGCTACGGCTGTCGAAAATCCCCCGCGAAAAACTTTCAAAGTGAAACGAGAGCGAGAAAACGTTGATGAACGCGGCGATGGCGGGCGGTGCGTTCGCGGCAAGGGCGGACAGCAGCGTCATTGCCATAAGTACAACCGCGCTGCCGAGGAATGCGGCGGCTTGGGTTTTGGAAACGCTGGACAGGAACAGCCCCATCGCCGAAGCACAGGCGGCTAAGAGCAGCGCCCCGGTGTACTCAGCGCATATAACGCCGGAATCAAAATAGCCCAGCGGCAGAATCGACAGGGGAACGGGAAGTGTGAGCGCCAACATTCCGCACACGAGCGCGAAGATGGTGAGGAATTTCCCCAGCACCAGTTCCCATTCGGTGAACGGCAGGGTGAAAAGGAGTTCCGCACTGCCGAGTTTTTTTTCCTCCGTCCACGATTTCATAGTGAGAACGGGAATTACCAGAATGAACACCAGCGGGATGCCCGTGAAAAATGCGTGAAAGTTTGCGGTGTCCATCGCAAAAAAGTTCCGGAAAAGGTAAAACCGCAGCGACACAAACAGGAGGAAAAAAACCGTGATGACGTACAGCGCGGGCGAACAAACCCACGCGCGAAGTTCCTTGCCGGTTAAGACCAGCGCCCTGGTCGGGAAAATGCTTGTTAGCACGGAAATCAATTTTGAAGGAGGGGGGCACGCCCCCCTCGCTCCAGCCCCGCTCTGCGGGTCTTTCGCTACCCCCCATACGGGGCGCTGCCCCGTAACGCCCCGCCGCTGTTGGCAAAGACATTCCTCCGCCGCCTGTTCCCGCCAAGGTTGCTTTCTGTGGCTCATTGGTTTTTCCCCTTGTGTTCAGGCGGCTCGTTTGCTGACGGCTCACCCGTAAGCGGCTTACGGGTAAGCGGCTTACTCGTAAGCTGTACGAAAATATCTTCGAGGGTTAGTTTTTTCCGGTTCATGCTGGTGATTTTGTACCCCTGTTGCACCACCCAGTTAAAGACGACTTCGCCGCTGTCGATGTTCGCACCGCCGGCTCGTGCGCCGCCGCAAGTACCGCTCATTGTAAAACAAAGCCGGACACTTCCAGTTTCCAGATTCTCCGCAAAAACGCCGGACAGTTCGCCGTTGCCGTTCCCGCCGCCCAGATCCGCAAGGCGGCGTTTGACCTCGGCGGCATCGAGTGTTCCCGCGCCCTTCAGCTCCAGTTCCCAAGCGTCAGCGCTGTCGGCAGAGCTGCCACCACCAGCCCCGCCGCTGTCATCGCTCGAAGCCGCCTCCGGCGCGTCCTTCAAAGTCCACGCAATTTCTTCGGGCGTTCCCTGCGCGGCAATACGGCCTCCGTTCAAAATAAGCACGTGCGAACAGACCGATTCAACTTCCTGCAAAATGTGGGTGGATAAAATCACCGTCTTGCGTTTTCCAAGCTCCCTGATAAGCGAGCGCATTTCGATAATCTGGTTTGGATCAAGACCGGAGCCAGGTTCGTCAAGAATGATGACAGGCGGATCGTGAACGATGGCTTGCGCCAGCCCAACCCGCTGCTTGTAGCCTTTGGACAGGCTGTCGATGCGCTGCTTTCGCGCCGCCCCTTCAAGCCCGCACGCAGCGGCAGCCCGGTCAACCGCGCTCTGCCGCTCCGCCTTTGGCACACACCGCGCGGCGGCGGCAAAGCGCAGGTACTCGTCGGCGCTCATCTCGCCGTACAGCGGAACACTTTCCGGCAGGTAGCCAATCAGATTTTTCACAGCGACGGGATTTTCCTGCGCGCACACGCCGCCAATCAAAATCTGCCCGCACGAAGGCAGATGGTAGCCGGAAAGCATTTTCATAATCGTAGTTTTGCCTGAGCCGTTGGGCCCAAGAAACCCCAGCACCGCCGCCTTTCCCACAGAAAAGGATACGTCTTTTACCGCCTCAAAGTTGCCGTAATTTTTGCTGACGTTTTTTACCTCGATCATCATAAACCAATTACCGCGCCTTCATACTTTCTACTATACCATGTATCATTCCGACTGTATATGACGCGATGCCTGGCTTATTCCAATAATGCATCAGTTATAGTTAGGATGAAGGTACGATCATGCTTTCTCCCTCTCCTTCTCATATTGGAAAGTAGACGTGAAATTTCTTCAGAATCCTCATAATGGAATTCTTTTATAATTTCCCTATTCTCATTATATATAATAATGGCA
>WQZT01000082.1 GCA_009780595.1 Treponema sp.
TCCGCTATGTTCTATAGTGTACGCTATGATAAAAGCTGTTTTCCCCGGCTCGTTTGATCCCCCGACGCTTGGACACCTTGATATAATTGAAAGGGTTTCCGCGCTTTTCGATGAAGTGGCAGTGGTCATAGCCGAAAACAATCAAAAAAAATACCTCTTTAGTGCGGAAGAGCGGCAGAAAATGCTGGAGGAACTGGTAAAACCGTTTCATAATGTCCGCTGTGTTGTCTGGAGTTCCCTCATCGTAGATTTTATGCAAAAGGAAAACTCGCGGATTCTTATTCGGGGGCTGCGCGGCATGGACGACTTTTCCTACGAGTTTGAGCTTTCAATGATGAACAAGGTTATGTGCCCGCAGATCGAAACCTTTTTTATGAGTACCGATCCCCGCTACATCGTCTTGCGCTCTTCTTCGATAAAAGACCTGGCTGCCTACAACGGTGATATTTCCCCGATGGTTCCTTCGCTGGTAATAGACGCGCTGAAGAAGAAGTTTGCCTAACGCGGAAAGTGTACCTTGAAAAAGCCAATATCGGAGAGGTTGACAAAAAGCTTAGTTTTTGTTATTATAGATTTTTAAGTAGAGAAGTGTACTAATTTTTAGAGGAGAGGTTAAAATGGCTGTACCTAAATTTAGGACATCGAAGGCGAGAACGCGCCGGAGACAGTCGCTGAACATGAAGCTCACCGCCCCTGCTATGGCAAGTTGTGGCAGTTGCGGAAACCAGATTTTGTTGCACCGGGTATGCCCGAAATGCGGGTTTTATCGGGGCAGGCAGGTAATCCTTCCTGAGTCGAAGGTATAACACACATTAAGGAGAACATTATGGACGCATTGTTTGCAAAAATGAAAAAGCTGATCGCGGAAAAACTGGAAGTAGAAGAGGATAAAATTAGCCTTGAAGCTTCTTTCCGCCAGGATCTTGGTGCCGACAGCTTGGACACCTACGAATTGGTCTATGCAATCGAAGAAGAAATGGGAATTTCCATTCCTGACGAAAAGGCCAACGAGTTTGAAACTGTTAAGGACGCTTACGAATTCATTAAATCCCAGCAAAAGTAAGGGACAGTCTTTTACGGCGGCTGCCGAGCTTCAGCCGCCTGTTTTACCTATGAACTCGTCAGAAGTAACGCTCGACAGGAAGCAAGAGTTAGCTTCGTTTGAAAACTCTATCGGTATACGGTTCAAAAGTTTCGAGCTTTTGAACCTTTCCTTTACCCATAGGTCTATGTGCAACGAAGCCAACGGCAAATCCAGTAACGAGCGTCTGGAATTCTTGGGCGATGCCATCTTGGGGGCGGCTGTTGCCGACCTGTTGTACCTAAATCTCGGCGATAGATCCGAAGGGGACTTGGCAAAAATCAAGTCGGTAGTGGTTTCCGAGGATGCTCTTTCTACCGTTGCCTTGAAGCTGGGCTTGGACGCTCTGCTTGTTTTGGGGCGGGGCGAGGAGTTGTCCGGCGGGCGGGCGAAAAAGGCGATTCTTGCCGATGCGCTTGAAGCCCTTATCGGCGCGATTTACCTTGATTCCGGCTATGAAAGCGCCTATTCCTTTGTCAGCCATTGTATCAGCGCAGAAATCGAACGGGTGCTGGACAATCGGCATTATCTGGATTACAAGTCACTTTTACAGGAATTGTGCCAGCAGCTTTACAAAAATTATCCCGCATACCGCTTGACAAACTGTTCCGGTCCGGATCATTCCCACGTTTTCTCGGTGGAAGTTGCAGTAAACGGCCGGGTTTTTGGTCCCGCCGAAGGGAAAAGCAAGAAAAACGCCGAGCGGGAAGCGGCACGCTTGGCGTACGATGCACTGTCCTGCGGGAATTGACGGCTGCTTTGCCCTGCCACGTTGCAAATTCCCGCTGTACCGCTAGTTTTCGTACCGCTTGTTAATTTTTTCCGCGATTTCTAGCAGTTTTTCCCGGCTGTTCAGCGCCGGATCCTCCAGCGCCGCCTCCAAAAGCTCGTTCAGGATAATTCCCATTTGCTTGCCCGGCGGAATGCCCGCGGTGATAAGGTCTTTGCCGGAAATTGCGAGGTCTTTCAGGGAAAGCGCGCGGCTTTCGGCGAGGGTTTCCTCGACGCGGTTTATCAGCGGCACAAGGAGTTGCGGCGACGGCTCGGCGGCGGCTTGCCCGTAGGTGTCCGCGCGGCGCAGCGCGTATAAATCCGGCAGGTTTTCCTCCCCCACGCGGATCACAAAGCGGCGCACGGCGGCGTTGCTCCACGAATCCTCGTAGTGAAACATATGCTCGCCGACAAGGTGGCACACTTTCTCGATAACCGCGTTGGAATAGCGGAAACGGAGCAGTATTTCCCGCGTTCTCTCAACGGAGAATTTTTCGTGGCGGTGAAACGTGCGAAGGCCGCCGTCATCGATATGCGCGGCGGGCGGCTTGCCGATGTCGTGAAAGAGAACGGCAAGGCGAACTTCCTGCGGCGCGCCTGAGCGGGCGGCAAAATCGCACGCCAACAGCGAGTGATCGAGCACGTCAAAGCGGTGGAATCCTGTACCCTTTAGACGATCCTGTTTGACACCCCGGCACTCGGCAAGTTCGGGGATAAGCAGGTTCAACAGCCCGGTTTTTTCCATTAAGAGCAGGGCAGTTGAGGGCTTGCTGGAGGCGATCATCTTATCAATTTCCTCGCGCATTCGCTCGGCGGCGACTTTGGCGGTCAGCGGTATTGCGCCGGGAATGGCGGCAAGCGTCTGCTCGTCAATGGTAAAATCCAGTTGGCTTGCAAACCGCAGTGCCCGCAGAGGCCGCAGCCCGTCTTCGGCAAAGCGCTCGGCGGCGTTTCCCACACAGCGGATGAGCCGGCTCTTTATATCGTTGCGCCCGCCGAAGGGGTCAACGAGCGGGCCGCCGGGCAACTGGTACGCGGCGGCGTTCATCGTGAAATCGCGGCGGGAAAGGTCGGTCTCAATCGAAACGCCGAACTCAACCTTGTCCGGGTGGCGCCCGTCGCTGTAGCCGGATTCACTGCGGAAGGTGGTAACTTCCATGCTCAAACCCTTGTAGTGAACCGTAACCGTGCCGTGCTTGATGCCTGTGGGAACGACAAAACTACGCCCGGATGAGCCTGTTTTTCTCCCGTGAAACAGGGCGACGACTTCTTCGGGGCGTGCGTCGGTGGCAATGTCCCAATCTTTTGCCGCGCGACCCTGCAGCAGATCTCGCACCGCGCCGCCGACAAGGAAAACCTGCTTGCCCGCCTGAATAAATAGTGTTGCAGCTTCTTGTACTGTTGGATGGATATTCACGTTGTTTTCTATTATACTGCATTTGAATAGTTATGAAAATCCTGTTTCAAAAATGTTAATTTTCAGAGCTATCAGCAAGGAGAAACTGTGCGCGGTATTGCTGTTATTGGGGGTGAATGTCCTGACGCGGAAACGTTGCGGAAGATTGCCCGCGCTGCGGATGTGCTTGTTGCGGCAGATTCGGGGCTTGTTGCCTGTGAGAACGCCGGGCTTGTGCCGGACTGGATTGTGGGCGATATGGATTCGCTTGACGATGAGCGGCGGCTTGAAAAGTACCCCGCTGACAGGATACTGCGTTCCCCGGTTGCAAAGGATTTTACCGACACGGAGCTTGCGCTTAACCTGCTGAAAGAACAAGGCTGCGGCGAAGTGTGGCTTGCAGGCGGCGGCGGCGGGCGGATCGATCACCTTCTTGCCATCCGCTCGATTTTTGAACGGGACAATCCGCCTGAGCACTGGTTTCCCGGCGGCGTGGAAATCCGTTGCCTCATGGAAGGCGGCATCTTTCGCGCAACGCTTGCAGTGGGGAGCATTGTTTCAGTTTTCCCGCTCGGTGATGCGCCGTGGCAAGCGGAAAGTTCGTCTCTCAAGTGGCAGCTTGACGGCATTGGCTGGGACAGGGGCAGCGCCTATATCAGCAATATCGCGGTAAGCCCTGAAGTCGAAATCCGCGCCGCGCGTGGGCGGTTTATGGTGATAACTCCGGTTAGTATTGGGTAATGAGGCAGCGCTTTGTAGAGCTTTGCAGAGCGCTGTACGGAACGTTATCTTTGAATATTTCGACAGATTTCTCCACCAATAGAAGTTTACTATAATATACTATATACTAAACGATATCCACAGGAGGATGACAATGCCACAGAAAAAAACAATTGCTGACTTTAACAAGATGGTTGCAGAAAAGCAGAAAATCGTGTACCTCACCGCGTACGATTACCTCACCGCCAAATACCAGGAGCGAGCGGGCGTTGATATGATCCTCGTCGGCGACTCGCTCGGCATGGTTATGCTTGGCTACTCAACGACGTTCCCGGTAACAATGGACGATATGGTTCGGCATTGCGCGGCAGTTCGGCGGGGCGCGCCGAATACGTTCGTTGTGGGTGATATGCCGTATATGTCGTATCAGACCAGTGATGAAGATGCCATTCGCAACGCCGGGCGGCTTATTGCTGAGGGCGGCGCTGACTGCATCAAGCTCGAGGGCGCAGGGCCGGCGATTTGCAGCCGCGTTCGCGCAATCAACGACGCGGGGATATTGGTGATGGGGCATATCGGTTTGACGCCGCAGTTTGCCGGGCAGCTCGGCGGCTATAAGGCGCAGGGGCGCTCAGGCGATACGGCGCTGAAACTTGTGCGGCAGGCGAAGGTTGTCGAAGATGCCGGCGCGTGTTCGATTCTTGTTGAAGGCGTGCCAGCGGTTGTCGGCAAGGAAATAACCAGCCGCGCAGGCATTCCCATTCTCGGCATTGGGGCGGGATCGCAAACGCACGGGCAGCTTTTGATCTACGCCGATATGCTTGGCTACTACGACGACTTCACGCCGAAGTTTGTCAAGAAGTACGCCGACATCGGCAAGCAGATTCAGGACGCTTTCAGCGCGTACTGCGGCGAAGTTCGCAACGGCGCTTTCCCGGTCGATTCCGAACACGCGTACAAAATAAGCGAGGAAGAGGCGGGAAAATTCCTTGAATTGTTGAAGAAAAACGGAATGTAAAAACGAATGCCAAGCGGGGCTGTTTCTATCAGCCCCGTTTTAATTTGTTGTTTTCAGGATGCTGATATATAATGATATTTTCTATAACTCGCTATAACTCTATAGTAGATAACAATCGATACCTATCACTTTTCTATAAGGAAGATATATGAGTGCAATTATATTAGATGGAAAAGTAACCGGAAAAAAACTGAGGGAAAACGCGAAAGAGCGCACAACCCTTTTGAGAAAGCAAGGGCATACGCCTTGTCTAGCGGTGATACTTGTGGGCGATAACCCCGCCAGCCATTCGTATGTCAAAGCCAAAGAGAAGGCGCTTGCCGAAGCCGGTATGGAAGGCCGATCGCTGCGTTTGGGCGGGGAAACCTCCGAAGCGGAACTGCTTGGTGTTATCAAGTCCTTGAACGCCGACGACAGCGTTCACGGTATACTCGTGCAGTTGCCGCTGCCCCGCCACATCCGCGAAGCAGTGGTGATTAACGCGGTTGACCCTCGCAAGGATGTTGACTGCTTTCACCGCGTGAACGTGGGCAAGCTCCTCCTGGAAGAGCCGGGGTTTCTGCCTTGCACCCCGCACGGAGTTATTCAGCTGCTGAGGGAACACAAGATTCCCACGAAGGGGGCGCACGCGGTTGTGATTGGGCGCTCCAACATCGTGGGCAAGCCGCTTGCTATGCTCCTTGCGCGGAAGGAATTCAACGCGACTGTTACGATGTGCCACACGGGGACAAAAAACCTCGCGTTTCACACGCGGCAGGCGGATATTCTCATTGCCGCAGTTGGGCAACCCGGGCTTATCACCGGGGATATGGTTAAAAGGGGCGCGGCAGTAATCGACGTTGGTGTAAACCGCGTGTCTGTCGCGGGGGAAACGGGGTATCGCCTGACGGGAGACGTGGTTTTTGAGGAAGCCGCGCAGATCGCTGGCTGGATTACGCCAGTTCCCGGCGGCGTTGGCCCGATGACTATCGCCATGCTGATGTTGAACTCGCTGTCCGCCGCCGAAATCCGCTATGGGGGCAAATGTGGAACATAACGCCGAACACGCTGGCATACCGGACATTCAAAGCCAAACGGACAGCCGGGCAGTTCCGCTGTCGAAGGTGGGCGTGAAAGGGCTTGAATACCCCATCCGCGTGCTTGACAAGATAAAATCTGTGCAGCACACCACTGCCACCGTTGACCTTTTCGCCGATCTTCCGCAGCATTTCAAGGGAACGCACATGAGCCGCTTTGTCGAGATTTTTCACCGTTACTGCGACGACATTTCGATGCCCCGCTTTTTGGAAATGCTTGGCTGCATCCGGAATGAGCTGAAGGCCGAGGCGGCGTATGCCACGATGTTTTTTCCGTACTTTATCGAAAAGAAAGCCCCCGTGTCCCTGCTGCCGGGAATACTTTCGTACCAATGCCGCTATCGGGGCAAGGTTTTCCAGAAAGGCGGGGAGGGTAGTCTCAGCGACACCAATTTTGCCGTGGCGATTTCTGTTCCGGTAAGCACCGTCTGCCCCTGCTCCAAAGCCATCTCCGAGCGGGGCGCGCACAACCAGCGCGGCGTTGTTACGGTCGAACTTGAAGCCGGTCCCTTTTTCTGGATAGAGGATATTATCGCGCTGGTGGAAGAGTCCGCGTCAAGCCCGGTGTATTCGCTGGTGAAACGGGATGACGAAAAGTACATCACCGAGCGCGCCTACGACAATCCAAAGTTTGTCGAGGATTTGGTCAGGGATATTTTCGTTAAAATCAGGGAGATGAAGCAGTTCCCGCGTTTTTCGGTGGAGGCGGAAAACTTCGAGAGCATCCACAACCACAGCGCGTATGCGTTTGCGGAATTCGGTGGGTGAGTGGGAAGGAGGGAAGTGTAAGGAGCACAATTAGCAAAATACTACGCATAGGTTATCAGGCAGCTCTGTCAGTATAACTGACTACAGCAATTTCTGTGCTTACAGGCTCGGTAACGGAATTGCAATTTCTTGCACCTGTATTGACACATTCCGTACATTCGTAGTAGGATACACTCACGTTATAAAGGAGGCGGTGGTCTTGTTGCTTTGCCCTCTTACTGTTCCACTAGCTAGCTTACGTAAATTCGAATTCATCCCCCCCCCCCGCACGATAACGACCTAATCACACCAAACAACATCTATTTTTCTCACGACCTTCAGGAGGTTTCCCCATGAACACGGTAAATAAA
>WQZT01000083.1 GCA_009780595.1 Treponema sp.
AAGCTTTAGAAGATCCTGTTGCACTTACTGATGAGAGTTTTAGAAATGGAGAGCTTCGGTACAGAACAATAGGCTTATGCAAGGGTAAACTTGCGGCTGTTGTACATACCGCAAGACACGGAGTTTGCAGGATAATCTCCGTTCGCCACGCACGGGGCAATGAAAAGAAGGCATACTATGGCAATAGTTAGTTTTACAAAAGAAGAACTTCGCAACAAACCTTCCCGATCTAACTGGGCTTTGGTCGAAAAACTTATCGCTGAGGGGACAGAAGTTTACGATGAAGACAATCCCACGTGGACTGAAGAGGAGATAGCAAAAGCCCTGTGCGAGCGGGCGGCGCGGCTTGGGCGCCCCAAGCTTCCCGATGGGAAGAAAAAGCAGGGGACGTACATCCGCTTTGCGCCGCAGGTTTTGGCGCATTTAAGGACGTCGGGGAAAAACTGGCAGTCGCGTGTTTCCAACAAAATCGAAGAACTTATTGCAAAAGGTGAATTATAGTGCGCTACCCACTTGACATAATTTGTAAAGCAGGTTATTGTTCTCTGGTATAGGAATAATGTTTGAGTAAAGTAATGTGGGGCGGCGGCGCATATGGTGTGTCAAGCGCTCAAAAAGTTAGGGATTCTGCGATTCTCGTTCCTTCGTTTATCTCGATACGTGTTGTATCGATCCTTAATACCATTCATTTGCATCTCGTCTCTCCTTGTCAGGCTGCGGTGTGCAGTCAGGCAGAAGAGCTAGAGTCGCCCGTGTAACAGGGCGTGAATATCTGGGCTTTGCCCACGCGCACCCGGACGCTTCAGACGGGAAGTCCGTCTGATTTCCGGGAGAAGGATTTTTCTCAATGGCTAAGAAATTGTATGTCGGTAATCTCTCCTACAACACAACAGAAGACGGCCTCCGTAACCTGTTCTCCGGGTTTGGCAGCGTAACCTCCTCCAAGATCATCTTTGATCGTGACTCGGGTAATTCCAAAGGTTTCGGGTTCATCGAAATGAGTACTGATGAAGAAGCGGCGGCTGCTATTACCGGCACAAACGGGCAGGAATTTGAAGGTCGCCAGATTCGCGTAAATGAAGCGATTGACAAGCCGCCTCGCAGGGGTGGTGATCGTGATGGTGGTTACGGCGGACGCTGGTAAGTCGTAACTGATCTGGTACAAAGGGGCCGGGTTCGCTCGGTCCTTGTACTGTTTTTGGCTGTATGCTCTCCGTTAATAGGTACATATAAAAAGAATCTTAGTTTTGGTACGTCTCTTTTGTAAACAGCGGCACAATACCGTTGTTCTATGAGTTTGACGATTGATACCTCGGCGGAGTTTGACGAACGAGCCTACGGGTGCAGTACGAGAGTTGACAAAAAGGTACGTTTTGTATATTATTTGTAGTGTGGATTATTCCGCAATCCTTTCGGCACATGGAATTCACCCGTTTTGAAAAATAATTTTAAGCAGCACAGAATAACCTATCAATAGTTCTTGTAGAATAAGAATGCAAAATTGCAAACATCGGAGTAATTAATGGCAGTTGTAAGAAGAAGTCGAAAAAGCATAACAGCGGAATGTGAAGCTGTTTCTGAATCTCAGGAAGAAAGCTCTTCCGCATCTGGTACGGCGGAAGGCAGTTTGTTCAGCGGGGAATCTCGCGGCGGGGTGGAAGGAAGCGCGGCGGGGCTGGCGGCGGAAGGCGCTGGGGCAAGTTTGAGTGCGAGTGCCGGGGAAAGCGCCCCGGCGGAAACAACCGCGACTGAGGCCGATCACTGCGAGGGGAAAACTGTGGTGGTGCGTCCGCGCCCTCGGCGTGCGATGCCCTACCGGGAAACGCGCAGCCACAGCGAGTCGACCGGGTACAAGGCCGAAAACCGGACGTCCCGCTGGCATGAGCCGCACGGAAGTTCGCCATATGGCAGTTCGCCGCACGGGGCGGGAAATGGCAACGGGAACGCGAACGCGCTCGAAGGAAAAGCGTTTCCCTTCCGGGAAACTGCCGCATCGTCGGGCTTGCCTCTACCAGAATTGCCCCGCTTGCCGTCTATGCCGGATATTTACGGCAGACCGGAGCCGCGCACCGATCAGGACAACGGGAAACCCCGCCTGACCATCAACGAGCTTATCCGCCTGAATATGATTGACCTGCGGGAATTGGCAACTGTTTACAACGTTTCGCACGACGATCTTGTTTCGATGAAAAAGCAAGAGATTATCTTTGCACTGCTGAAGGCTCACACCGAGCGGGGTGGCATAATCTACGCCTATGGATCGCTTGAAATCCTGCCTGACGGCTACGGTTTTTTGCGGAGCCCTCAAAACTCGTACCTGCCGGGGCCTGACGATATTTACATCAGCCCCAGCCAGATACGCCTTTTCGCGCTGAAAACCGGCGATACGGTGTACGGGCAAATTCGCAGCCCGAAAGAAGGCGAGCGTTTTTTTGCGATGCTGCGGGTGGAAACGGTTAACTACGACGAGCCGACCGTGGCGCAAAACCGCATCCCCTTCGATAACCTGACTCCGCTGTACCCTGACGAAAAGCTTGACCTCGAAACTTCGACTGAAAGCGTGAGCGAGCGGATTATCAACCTGTTTTGTCCGATTGGGAAAGGGCAGCGCTCGCTGATTGTTGCTCCTCCGCGTACCGGAAAAACGATTATGATGCAGAAGATAGCCAACGCTATCACGAAAAATCACCCGGAAGTTTACCTGATCGTGCTTTTGATTGACGAGCGCCCCGAAGAAGTTACCGACATGGAGCGGACTGTTCGGGCGGAGGTTATTTCTTCCACGTTTGACGAGCAAGCAAGCCGCCACGTTCAGGTTACCGAGATGGCAATCGAAAAGGCGAAGCGGCTGGTTGAGCATAAAAAAGACGTGGTGATTCTGCTGGATTCGATTACCCGCCTTGCGCGCGCGTACAACCAGACCGTTCCCACCTCCGGCAAGATTTTGTCAGGCGGTGTTGACTCCAACGCACTGCATAAGCCAAAGCGGTTTTTCGGCGCAGCGCGGAATATCGAAGAGGGCGGCAGCCTTACGATTATTTCCACCGCCCTCATCGAAACCGGAAGCCGCATGGACGAGGTTATTTTCGAGGAGTTCAAGGGAACGGGTAATATGGAAATCAACCTTGACCGCCGCATTTCCGACCGTCGGCTTTTCCCCGCTATCAACATCAAGCGTTCCGGCACCAGAAAAGAGGAACTCCTGCTGAAAGAGGAAGAACTCCAGAAAATGTGGGTGCTGCGTAAAGTTATCAATCCGATGGATGATGTTGAGATCATCGAGCTACTGGTTGACAGAATGAAGAAATCAAGGAATAATGAAACGTTCCTGCGTTCGATGAACACAGGAAGTGCGGCTATAGAGTAGCTGGCAGAACAGTCCTTAAACCGCAGAGCCGCGTAATGGCGGCTCAAATCCAAGCGGGGTTGGACAACGGAGGATTTGTATGAGAGAGAAGATTCATCCCGTCTACGAGATGACCAAGATTAGTTGTGCCTGCGGGAACGTTATCGAAACCCGCTCCACTGCGAAGAACATTAAGATTGAAATTTGTTCCTCGTGCCACCCGTTCTTTACCGGGAAGCAGAAACTGGTTGATACCGCTGGCCGTATCGAACGCTTCCGCAGAAAATACAACATCAAAGAGAGCTGATTGGCGGCAGGCTCTAACGAGCGAGCTATTAAAGCCGTCGGTGTTCTTCGTAGAAGGCGAGCATGGAATCGACAAAACTGTCTATCGTGAAGTTTTGCGAGATTTCCACAGAGCGCCGGCTCATACGTTCGGCGGCGGCTTTATCTTCCAGTATTTCAAGCGCTTTTTCCCACAAACGATCCTCGTTCTCCACAGCCCAACCGTTTTCGCCGTTGAGTACCATGCTGTCGATACTGATGTCCGCCGCCGCAACAATGGGAAGGCCAGAAGCAATCGCCTCGATAAACGTGATGGGGTGAACTTCGCTGTGGCTGGCGCTCATGAGAAGGTTGGCATCGGCGTAGACCTGCCGTATTTCGTCAGGCCACTGCAGGTATCCGGTGAAAATAACGGAGCTGCTCAGCCCCAACTCGTGGCGGTACGTTTCAAGCAAACGGCGATCCGGGCCGTCGCCAACAATGACGAGCTTGGCGCTCCGGCGTTTGCAGATTTCCCGGAAGTTTTCCAACAGCACGGGGATGTTTTTTTCAGGTCCGAGCCGCCCGACAAAAACGATCATATCTTCATCAGCGGAAATGCCAAAGCGCTCCCGAATTTTCCCTCTGCGCGTATCGCCCGGCAGCGTGTGAAAATGCGAAAGATCGATTCCGTTGGGAATGATACGGACAGGCCGCGAATAGCTTATAGACGCAAGATAGTCGGCATTTTTGCGCGATGGGGCAATCATGCAACGCTGGTTTCTTAAAATATGCCGCGTATAACTGGGAAGTTTCTTTTCCATTATATAGTTCAACGGCGGCGGAAGGTAGCCGATATAATCCGGATAGTAGGTGTGAATTGTATGCACCGGCGGGATTTTGAACTTTTTACAAACCAGCCGCGCTGCAAGGTATAGGCTGAATTCTGTATGAGTATGAATGATGTCAAGGTTAAGCGGGCGCACCATATCGAATAAAGGCTTAACAAAAAACATCCCGATTCTATGTTGCGGTTCGTTGGGAAACTTCAGCGAGGCAAGGCGGAACACGCCTTCTTCTTCAACCGCTTTTGGGTGAGTTACCGTAAAAATATATACTTTGTGCCCGCGCTGCTCCAGCCCCGCTTTGAGCGCACGAATCACCGTAACAACGCCATTTACCTGAGGCAAGTACGTATCACTAAAAATTCCGATGTTCATAACGTATTTATAGTATACTACATTTGGAACTTTGTTGTTAGGTTGAAAACCACACGAGCGATTTACACTGGCTTGCTGATGAACGGGTTTCCCTTGATGACAAAACGCCAGGGTAAATCGCGGTCGGCTCCGGCGTAGTCGATGCCGATTCTTTTTCCGGCGAGGGGTTCGATAGGCTCGGTTTTGGGCGACAGCCACACGGTTTTGCCCGCCGTCAAATCCAGCCCGTACTGCTCCAGCGTCAAGCCCATCGCAATGCAGAGCTTGCCCGGGCCGTTTGCGAGGTTGCGCGGGTTGTTAATACCGCGCCGCACTTTCATCGCGTCGATGCCAAGCACGGGTTCCAGCGAGCGCACTAACACTGCGTGCGGCACGCCTTCCGCGCCTGTTACGATGTTAAACATCGGGTATATTCCGTAAATCAGGTACATGTAGACAAAGCCGCCGGGGCCGAACATTACGCGGTTGCGCGGGGTTTCTTTGTTCTGCCAGGCGTGGCTTGCGCGGTCGACATCGCCCAGGTATATTTCCAGTTCGGTGATTTTCCCAACGCACAGCGAGCCGCCGATGTCGGTGCAGAGGTACGCGCCCAGCAAGGTGTTTGTTGCGGCGAAGTGTGTGTCGTGCAGGTATTCGGCGCGGGGTAAAACCACTTCGTGGGTTTGCTGGGGAGTTTTGGTGTTGCCAAAACTCCAGGGCAAAGATTGTTTTTCGGGAGGAAGTTTTGCCATACTGCATTATCGGTAAATTGTGCGTTTTTCCTTTTTTTGCATTTGCTTAATCCGTCAGGATAGAAAGTGTTGGTTTATCCATAAATCTGAAAATTTTCGTGTGAAAGCTCCTGAAAATATCAAAGCGAGGCTAAACAAGGCTAAAAATATTGCAGAAAATGAGGGGAAAACGGTGGATTCGCTGACAGGGCTTTTTTACGATTTTTTGGATTATCTATTGACATTTATCACTGGGTCTGATAGAATGCTTTTCATGAACAAAATGTTGTTACTGATGTGGAGGTCTGTTGCAAAAAATGAATTTAGCGCCAAGCACACTGCACACTGCACACTGCACAATTATACCCAAATGTCAATTTTTTATCTAGATACGCTCTAGGATTTTTCTACCTTTTTTATATTTATTTTTCACTTTTTCTCTTTTTTTTTATTCGGATTGATGCTGCGCTCGAGCTTTGCCGACAAAAAGCGAGGTGTTTGCTTTCCTTTGGCGCGGCAATGCCTGTGGCGGCTGTACCGTGCTAGCAAACGTAAATCTACCTGCAACGCAGACTATCGGTAACCACGTCTTTGCCAGAACCCCATGTATTGATTTCATACCACACATTAATTACACACGTTATTAGGTATTTTATAGAGGTTTTATAGAAGTTTAACGAAGGAGAAATACGATGAGAACGAAGTTTTTTTTGATAGTGATGTTCGCGGCGCTGGCATTTGCCGGATGCAGGAACCCTGCCGGGCCGGACAACTCCGGCAATAAGACGCCGCCGCCCGTCACCGCCGCCGCGCTCGCCCTCGAGCCGCCGACAGCGGACGTAACCCCGGCCAACGTGCCGGGCATGGTAACCCTGCCGCCGGAAGCGAACTTTGCCGTAACGGCGGCCCGCTGGTTGGTGTTCAACGAGGAGACCGGCCTGCCCGGCGGCGAGGTTTCAGGCGCATTCGAGCAGGGCGAGATCTACGTGGTCGTCATCACCCTTAACCCGAACGCGGGCTTTGCCTTTGCCGAGGGCTTTTCCGCCACGATAAACGGCGATCAGGCGGTACGACCCGATGACATCGTTCACGGTTATGCCTAATGACATCGGTAACACTTTTCAAGATTTGAAAACAACTTTTTCATTGTTAAACTCAGGCTCGACGAGCCAGTTGTCTGGGTTTATTTTACCCAACAAAATATTAGTAAACCATACTTCCATCGGCGCGTCAACGGATTCTTTTAAACCTATATGATAACCGTTAAAAGGGTTTCCAATAAACACCCGTTTGTTATCCCAGTTAATGTAGCCCCTGTCGTTAACATATCTTGTTTTAAAACCTTTCGCATAACGCAGTTCCAAATGTTCGTCAGTGAATTTTTGTTCTGATTTTTTATATACTTCCACAGGTGTTTTCATTCCCGGCGCTTCATGCGGACGCACCGTATTAAACGTTTTTCGCCACTGGTCAAATACATTTTGATGTTCGCCTAACGTGCCGTCTATCTGTCCCTGCAATTCTTTTTTCATATCCCGGTGCATCCGCTCGTGCCCGCCGTTCTGTTCGGGATGCCCCGGCGTTATCCTGTCCAGATGTATACCCAATGTCA
>WQZT01000084.1 GCA_009780595.1 Treponema sp.
CCGGCCCTCCCTGACCGCCGGGAAGTTCTGCCACAGGGGGCTTCGAAGCTCAAACCCTTCGCTCCCCATGCAGTCCACCGAAAGAATCCAGTCAGGCCGCCGGAACAGCACCTGTTCGGGGCTTACCATCGGCCACTGTTCCCGTAGATCGCCGAAAATATTTTCACCCCCGGCAAGGCTGATTGCCTGCGAGATAAACGTTTCGCCGCCTACGGTCATCAGCGGCTCCTCGGACAAAACCCAAAACACAGTCGGTGGCAGCGTGTCCGGCAGGGGGTTCCTGACGGCGGCGATTTTTTCCCGCATCTGCGCGATCACTTCTTCCGCGCCGGAAACCGCATCGGACAGTTCCCCGATAAGCGCAATCGTATCGTACACTTGCGAAAAGGTGGTCGGCTCAACGGCAAACGAGGGAATCCCCAAATTATCAAGGAGGGCGACAATTCTGGTGTGCATATTCGCGGAAAGGATTACAAGGTCGGGAGCAAGCGCGCGAATCTGCTCGACATTCACGGTGATGCCAGAAAAACCGCCAACCAGCGTGCGCTCCTGCGCCTGTGCCGGGTAATCGCAGTACTGGGTAACCCCCACAACGCGATCCCCCGCGCCAATGGCAAAGAGTATCTCCGTTACCGACGGGCTCAGGCTCACGATGCTGCGGGGCGCTTCAGCAGGCGCGTAACGCCGCCCCAGTGCGTCAATGAAAACGCCTTCCTCCCGCAGCGGCTCGTTGCGCGGAGCGCAGGAGGCGAACACGGCGAAAAAAAGCCCGGCAAGAACGATGTAGCGGCACACGGCACAACGCGGTGCAGTGATTTGAAACTGTTTAGTCATGGTCGTGCCACTGTACCATATTTTTGAAAGAGCGCAAAGGCGGGATCTGGTGCTTGTGTTTGCCCTAAAAATATATGATACTTGCATCATGGTAACAGAGATAGTATTTGTTCCCTCGGCATTTAAGCACTCTATTTCTGAAGCCAGTATACGTTGGGTGCTGTTGAATCATCTTCTTGATGGTATAATTGAAGAGGACAATGAGACAAAATACTTGTCTGTTGGATTTGACAAGACAGGAAATTTGCTAGAAGTTATGTACAATTACATAAATGATCAAAAAATTAAGGTGTTTCATGCGATGAAATGCCGGAGACAGTTTTACGAAAAACTGAAAGAACAGAGGTTACTATGGTAGACATGACCGATGCAGAATATGACGCGCTTGATGAGCGTTGGACAAAAACAACCCCAAAAGTAAACTTCGAGCGTCCCGGCGTTTTTGCCCGTCAACGTGCTTTGCTTGAAGTTCTTGATAAAGTTACATCAAGCTACATCATCGCGCAAGCTGAATCCACAAACCAGACTCCGGCTCAGGTTATTGGCAAAATAGTGCATCGGGAAATTTCCGCAGAAATGTAGCAAACCAGGATGTCGGCAACGTTGAGAGAAGTCCGGCAAAGGCGGACAACTTGGTTATTGACAAATGTGCGGCTGAGTGGTAGAGTTTGTCATCAGTAAGCGTTTGTTTGCGTTTGCTGGGCGATTAACTCAGCGGGAGAGTGCTACCTTCACACGGTAGAAGTCACTGGTTCAAATCCAGTATCGCCCATAAATCAGTTTGCGGAGGGCTAGTACCCAACGTGTTATCGGCTCAGCCCAACCCCAGCGGAAAGGCGATAGCCCGGCGGGGAAAGGCGTTCCCACTCGGAAATCTCAAACATATCCATATCAACTCTCATAAAGAACAGCGGCTCGACATCAGGCGTGGGGTTAAGGATGTTGCGGACATTCAAAAAGCCGGGGTTGATGCCGGGGGCGATAATGTCCGGGGCGGGCATCATCCGCACCATCGTTTCGGGGTCGCGGGTGAGAATATCCCACGCGCGCGCGGAATCGGTGTACAGCCCCTGAGCGCGGGCGCGGAACGTGGGGTTGCCAGTTCGCTCGCTGAGGGCTTCCAGTGTTACGCCGAGATTGTTCTGCGCGACCATAATGCGCTCAACGAGGTCAATCACCCGCGGATCGTTGCTGGGGAAAATGGGCGGCAGACGATCCCGATCCGCGTACAGCATCCCCAGAAGCTGGTCGTAAAAACCCTGTGCCGCGAAAAAATTGCCCCGCAAAAACGATGCGTTTGCCAAAGCGTGCAGAATGCGGCGGTTCAGCGGCACTTCCCGGTGCGCCTCGACAAACCGTCCCAACGCGCTGCCCCAATCGCCCATGTGGTAATAAGCTGCGCCCATGCGGAACTGCAGCTCAGGCGGCGACCATCCGCTTTGCTCGGCAAGGTGGAAATAATCGAGCGCGGCTTGCATATCGCCCTCGCGGACAAATAGCTCCATGTCACCCATCAGCGCATACAACTTGCCAAACTCCGCGGTGGGCTCCAGAAGGCGGCGGGCAATACCGCTCTCATACAAGCCAATTCCCCGCGTCAAATATTCTTCCGCCCGGAAAAACTCCCGATTGGCAATCAGTATTTCTCCGTAGCGGCGCAGCGCGCTGATGTGGTTTCTGATGCGCCGGGAATTTTCCTCCGCCACCGAATCAAACACCCACAGCGCTGTCTCCAGCGAAAGCCGTTCATCGTGCGCGTTACTGAAATAATTATAGTACCGTGCAAGGTGATAGTACGCCTCCGGTTGCATCGGGTCTTGCCGTATCGCCCGCAAAAGCAGTTCCCGAATTTCTCCGATATATTCCAGATATTGATTTGGAACGCCCCGGACTTCTTCCATCCGCTTATCTAAAAAGTATCCGCCCATCTCCGCCAGCGCGCCAGCAGAAATAACCCGCCGCTCTGACGACATAAAGTGGGACTGGAGATCCAGAACCTCTCCCAGGTTATCGGTGCGTATAAAAAATATCAGCATCCGCTCCAACAGCGGATCGGAACGCCCGTACATTTCCATAATCCGCGCAAACGACTCCCGCGCGTATTCGTAGCGGTCGTTTTCGTACTCGCCCCACGCCAGCGCGTTGTCCCCCAGCGCCAGAAGCCCATCGCGATCATCCGGCGCAAAGTCCAGCAAGTTCTGCCTGATAATCCTATCCGCCCGCTCGTGATGCCCCAAAACCGTGCTGACCATGTGCGCGTATTCAAGAACCGCATCTTTATCGGGAATGCCGCGCTTGCTTTTGGATGCCGTAAAATGGAACAGCTCAAGATATTTCTGCTCTGCCAGCGTAAACTGGCGGGCTTCGGTGAACGCCCGTGCGTACTCAAAAAACCACGAGCGCCGCGGTTTAATTTCAAAAGCTTCCCAAAAGCGCTCGTTGGCGCGGGCATATTCCCCCGCGTGTATCCGCTCAATTCCCAACGCGTAAATTCTATCCGCTTTGATGGGGTTGTAAATATACCGCCAGCCGAGATAGAGCGCGGACACGGCAAAAAGGGCAATCAAAATAAACAGTCTGAAAACTGGAAGGAAATTGTGAACAAAAATATACCCGAAACTGGCTTGCTCGGCCTCCAGCGCTTCGCCTGTTTTCTTCTCAAACCCTTTGGGAATCGGAATGCTGCGATCCAGCAGTTTTCCGGCGAGAACGGCGGCCTCTTGTGCCGGAGCGCCGTTTACCAGGAGGTTTATGAGCCGCGACATTTTTGCCGGGTCTACCGCACGCTCGGCGATAAGTTCCTGGCAGGCAATTCTCAGGTTAAGGGGATACGTGGCAAGGGTTTCCTGCAAGCGCTGGAATTCTTCGTTCGTGAGGCGGATTTCTTCAACGTCGTCGATTTCAGCTTTCTTGGCAGCAGCGGCGGCGGTTGCGGCGGTGCCGGATTTTTCCGACGCGCCTGTTGCATCTGTCTGAGCCGATTCTGCGGAGGGAGAAACATTTGCTGGTTCAGATGCTCCCTCGAAAACATTGTCTGCATCGTCAAGGCTAAACTCGCTCCCGCCAACGTTGTCTGCACTGTCCCCTGCGGCGGGCGCGGCGGCATCGCCGTCTAAACTAAAGCTATCGAAGGAATCCGGATCATCGCCCGATATTTCTTCCATAACCGCCGTGTTGTCCAACTCCGGTGATTCTTCGCCAAACTCAAAGGGATCTTCATCATCGCCGGATTCCGCCGGAGGGCTTCCCGCGCCAGAATCAAGCTCGGCGCGGTCAATGCTGAATTCTTCCAGATCGTCGGCATCCGCGCGGGGAGGAGGATCATCCGGCGCGGCTTCGCCCATATCCAACCCTTCAAGCGAAAATTCGCCAGCGGGAGATTCGGCTTCGGCGGCTTCACCGAACGCATCTTCACCAAACGCGGCATCGTCAAACGCGATATCGTCTATGTCATCTTCGCCTACAGTGGTTTCGCCGAGGGTGTCCTCACCCAGAGCATCATTACCACCAGCGGCATCCGCGCCTTCGGTATCGTCTATGCTAAAATCGGGCAAGTTGTCCAGCGCAAGATCGCCGAACGCTTCGTCTTCTTCAGGTGTGATGCCGCCTTCATCTCCGGCATCAGCATTCATCTCGTCGGCAAAGCCATCGAGCAACGCCGCCATATCAAAGTTTTCGCCAGCAGCAGCCTCTTCGGCGGCAATATCTTCCATTGCGTCAGCTTCAGCGGCAAAGTCATCGGGAATGGTGTCAATAAAATCGCCGAAAGCCGCGCCATCATCATCCAGCATCTGCGCCGCGTCAGCCGCGCCTTCGCCATCTTCAGCGGCAGGATCTGATCCTCCTCCCAGAAGATCGCTCAGACCGCCGTCAAAGAAATCGCCATCCGCCGCTGCTCCCGCGTTATCTGCCGCACCTCCATCAAAGTCGGCGGGCGGAGCGGGATCAGGGACATCGGGCGTTTTAGGCGGCAGAGGAAAATCTTCCAGTGGAGATTCCAGCTCGTTCAGAATTCGCAGCTCATCGCCTATAGTAACAAACGAGGATTTGAACTGCTCTAGAGCCTGCAAAGACGGCATATTAAGATACTGCTACATTCGCCGATATTTGTAAAGAAATGAAAACATTCATTGCATCGGCGCTCCTTATATTGATTATCGGAAATATCGAGGCCGCCGATATAGAAACTTATCAATTTATTGATCATCTCAGGGGCATTGTTGAGCCCCGTTCACCTGAGGTTGTGGGGAACGCTGTGATTTTCACCGCAAGTTCCACATACCAGCGCGTGGGGGTATCATTTGCCTACGAAGGCTTTTCGCAGGTACATTGGTTTCAGCAGTTGATGCTTCCCAGAGATAACGCGGAGCTTATCAAAGACGGCAAAAAAATAAAAAATATCGCCCCGTATGTTGATTCCGGGATTCTCTTTCACGTTCACGCAATTCCGGAGGGAGTAAGCCATCTGGATTATCGGCTTGTTATCAACGGACTGTGGACTGCCGACCCGCTCAACCCACTCACCGTTACCGGCACTGCGGGAATTGTCCAATCGCGCGTTGCCTTGCCCGCTCAGATACAGGCGGCACTGGCGGCGGCGCAGCAAACCGGCTCGTTCCAATTTACCTTTCGCGGGACGCCGGGGGAAACTGTAACAGTCGCCGGAAGTTTTAACAACTGGGACCCGTTTATGTTCCCGTTGCGGGAGGTGCGACCCGGCGTTTTCACGCTTATGTTGCCGCTTCCTCCCGGACGCTTTCAGTATGCGTTTGTTTACCAGGGTCAACAAATCCCCGACCCAGCCAATTTAAGGCTGCTGTATACTCACTATAGAGGGGTTGTGTCTGAGGCAATTATATACTAATGTAAAAAGTATATATTATTTTATAACATTAAGGGGCAGTGATATGAGTTCAAATACCGGGCAGAAAAAGAATGTCATTGTTTGGCAAGATTCCTATTCAGTCAAGATAAACTTGATTGATGAACAGCATTTGTATCTTGTTAAACTAACAAACCAGCTTTTTACTGAGTGTCTGAACGGCAGGGAAGAATCCAAAGCGGCATTTCGAAAAACAATTCGTGAACTAGTTGCATACGTTCACCTCCACTTCAGCACTGAAGAAAAAGTGATGGAGCGGATTAACTATCCGGATCTCAAAAACCACAAGAAGGAACACAGGGAATTTGTCGAGGAGCTATTCATAAAAATGAAAGATTTCACCGCCGGCAACCTTGTTACACCCATCAATATGGTATATTTTCTCAGAGACTGGATAATGAACCACATTGCCGTTTGTGACAAAAAATACGGAAACTATGTTGCCGAATTGAATAAAAGTGGTGAGCTCCAAAAGATAGCATCCAAATCAAAAAGCCCGGTCGCCACAAACACAGCCACCACACAATAGGGGGCAAGTCTGCCAGTGGCAGACTTGTTGGAAAGTTTTGGCTTGCCAAACCTTCAAACTGGCGTGTGATTTTCGCTGTTCTCAAGCCAGCCGCTTGGTTGCCGATCATAACGTATTAGATCATGCTATAGTATATGGATGAACACCTTGGATACTTTATTTAGCGATATTACTGTACTAACGATGGACGAGCAAAACCCCGTGCTGAAAGGCGGCTTTGTCGGAGTGAGCGGGCGCGCGATTTCCTATGTCGGTGCTGTGCCTCCGGCGGAAAAAGCAACGCGGGTGATAAACGGCGCGCGGCGGCTTTTAATGCCGGGCTTGATCAACGCGCACACGCACTTGCCAATGACGCTTTTGCGCGGCTACGCAGACGATTACCGTCTGCAAGAATGGCTGTTCGACCACATTTTTCCGGCGGAGAGCCGCCTCGATGCGCGTTGCATCGCCGCGGGTGTACGGCTTGGACTGGCGGAGTGCATCCAGTTCGGCGTAGTCAGTTGCACCGATATGTACTTTCACCTGTCCAGCATTGCCGATGCCGTGCTGGAAGCCGGAACGAAAGCCAACATCACCAACGGCGTGCTGTGCCTCGATATGAGCCGTTTCGATTTTGAAAAAGAGCGCGGCACAATGGAAGTGCGGGAACTTCTGGTGCGGTACGGCGGTGCTCGCTCAGGCGACGGCCGCCTCGTAATTGACGCAGGGATACACGCGGAGTACACTTCCGGCCCCGCGGCGTGGCAGGCAAGCGCGGAGTTTGCCGCCGAGAACAACCTGCGCTTGCACCTGCATTTAAGCGAAACGGCGGCGGAGTATTCGGCGTGCGTGGCAAAATACGGCAAAACTCCCGC
>WQZT01000085.1 GCA_009780595.1 Treponema sp.
ACAGGAAGCGATTAAAATATTGAGCGGACTTGAACTGCAAGAAGCGCAATGGATATTGAAGTATTTGGAGTTGCACGAGCAGCGGATCAAGGAATTTAAAACGGGGATGCAACGGGAAGCGAAAGAGGATGAGGATATGAAAATATTGCAGACGATACCCGGGGTAGGGACGGCAGCCGGTTCAGCAAGGGGGCGCAGGTAAGCAATTACATAGGGTTCGTCCCCCGCTTGGATTATTCAGGGACGATTCAGCGGAATGGGCACATAACCAAACAGGGGAACAGCTATCTGCGTGGGCTTCCATCCGGGGGCGGCGGCACTTCGTGCACGCGCAAAAAAAGCCCCCCAAAACTGGGGGGCTTTTCCGTGATCAGGCTTTACGCCTGAAATCGAACGTCAGTACAGCGGAGAATTACCACGCACGTATTGCGAAAACATAATGCGTGTCGCTAGTGGGCGGCGTAATGTCGGTCACTATAAACGGCCCACCTTGCTGCGGTGTTATTGCTCTAGCTACTCCGACGTTAATATCCGATCTATTTGAAAGCCAGAGGGTCAAGGGCGCGTTTAGATCATGAAAATCCGAACTGTTCTTCTTCGTATGGGTAAAGATGTGTTCTAAAGCAGCCTGATTACCGCGAATCAGATCGTCAAACTCTCTCACATTGGGTAGGAACCACTCATTGGTTTCGCCGTTACTTAGCAAAGCATTTTGGGCAGCGGGAGATGATGGTGTTGCGTTAGCCATTCGATAGGTGTTAAACCAGCCTCATCCACGTTTCTTGTTTGCCTCAGCTAGATCTACATCGCTAGGTAACCTCGCTCCCATCTGGAAAGTAGCGTTCGAATCACTCACGTAATTTACCAGCGCAAGTTCCAGATAGGAAACTTGTATAGTTCTTTCTGAGTTGGGCAGAGCCAACTCAAATGGATCGTTATCGGGGGCGACTAGAAAATCATTCCCCCGCTAGGACCTGTGTAGTTACCCTTATATCCTGTATACTTGGGACGCACCGTTATGTTTTCTGTAACTGGGTCGCTTAGCTTCCATTCTTTTGTAGGATCGTTTTGATACCACTAACCAGGCAGGAGCTGAACTCGAGAGGAATATTCTGAGAGAGGTTTCGCTGCTTGCGGAGGAAAAGTGCTATGCACCGTACCACCCTTTAATATAACTAATAATATTCTCACCAGCCTTCTCTCTGTAACCCGTGAAGAAGGTTACCTCAAAGTCCTCCCAAACGGCAGTCAGCTCTATGTCCCCGTTAACTGGTGTATTCCAATCCCACGTGATGCCTTCGTGAGTCCAGCTTTGCGGACCTACTTGGGCGGTATATCCATTATCCCGGTCTCCATAAAGGAATTTACCGGCTGCATCTTCTTTGGAAATCGTGGAACCTTTTGCAACCTTCAAATGCTCGATTTTATCTGGATGATACACGTACGCTTGCTTACTAGTGTTGCTCTCTTGCACCTTCTGATCAGGGAAAATAAGCTTTACCTTAACCATCTCTGTGTATTTGGCATACAAGTCAAGGTTACCTATTACTTTGCTACTGGTAAAATTCCACAGAGTGTTAGTCTCAATGCCATCTTCTTTCACATACCAGCCGGTGAACATGAAGCGCTCGGGATCACTCGGTGTGGGGTCTGGATTGGGTTTCGTTACCGTATTACCCCCAAAAACTGTTTTATCCGAGAGATCAGCCGTAGTACTTCCAGCCTTCATATCAAAGGTAACTGTAAATGGTATCTTTGCAGTAAACTTGGCATACAAATTGAGGTTTTCGGTAATCGGAGTCCTAAAATCCCACTTTGTGGTATACCCAATCTCTGTGTACCAGTCTGTAAACGTGGCATCATTTCTCTCGGGGGGCGTAATTGTAACACCCTCCTCGAGTCCATACAAAGCGAACTGAGGATAGTCACAGACTTGTCATCGAAAAACCGCACGGTGAATGTCTCCCCACCCGTCGGCTTTGGACACGCGGTGAAGACAGCCGCCATGCCCAATACCAGCGGTTTCCAACTAAATCAATTTGTTCTTTAGCATACTAACCTCCTAACAAAGAAACCTGCGGAGGACAATGCTGCAAACAAGATGTATAAACTCCAGCCTCCAGGTACCAACACCATTCCCTAAAAATGGTTACACGATTCTTATGATTATTATAAAATACATGTCCCCACTACGCAACATCGGCAAAATGGGGGAATCTTGAGTGGCGGCAGAAATAATTATCTTTGCGCGTGTAATCATACGCCACCGGCGGAATAATCCAGGGGGCGTTGCCGAAACTCCACTGCTGGCATGGCGAATGTTCAAGGGAGCGGCAAGTTCGGTGGTGGAAAACTATTGTCCCAAATGATACAATAGTGGGCAGGAACGGAGGGGGACAATGAGTGAAGTACGATGTCCAAAATGCGGCAGAACCGACAAGCAGAACAGGAAAGGCTTTACTACGGTTGGCAGCCAGGCTTTACAGTTGCTGATGCTGGGCAACTCAGGCAGGGCTGTGGGAAAAGCGTTAGGAATGAGTAAATCCAATGTATACCTGTGGGCAATAGAAGAGGGGAAAAAAATCCCCCGCCATCTGGATAAGCCCCCAGACTGATTGTACAGCATTTGAGCTTGACGAGCTGTTTTGGTTTACGAACGGGAGAAAGGGGTATGAAAACGGTATAAATATGTATGTAATGACGATGATCAGCCGTTATCCCCGCCAGATAGTAGGCTTTGATGTCGGCAGTTCGGTGAAAGCGCAGACGATTCAGAGGATTGTAGATGAGGCACCTGATGCACAGAAGTACTACACCGATGGCGGTATGGTCTATTTAGATGTTGATTTCATCCGGCGGCATAGACGTAATGTCAGAGACAAGAGCGACACACAGCTAATTGAACGTGTGAATGCGGATGTGCGCCATTACATAGCCGGGCTGCGAAGGAAGAGCCGATGCTTTTTCAGGAGGATAGAAACGCTGAAGGCAGTACTGCTACTTTTCATAAATGCGTATAATAAATTTGGCGATGCCAAGCGGCGCTGGCGCGATTATCATCGTGGGTGTGGGCGGGATTTCTGTTTCAGCCATATTCACTTTGTTTAGGGACTTCTTTTTCCACTCCCTAGCCGGCTCAAAATATTGCAAAAAGTCGCGATTTGTACTACGATATAAGCCTCTATAAATATGAGGGAGGAAGTGTGAAAGTACACGAATCAGCGGAAAATTATCTTGAAACGATTTTGATTTTGAGCCTGAAAGGGGATAAAGTCCGTTCGATAGATATTGTAAACAAACTTGAATATAGCAAGCCAAGTGTGAGTATCGCGATGAAAAATCTGCGCGTGAAAGGGTACATCGAGGTTGACGGCGAAGGGTATATAACGCTGACTGCCGATGGGCGGAAAATAGCGGATGCGATTTACGACAGGCACGTTGCGATTTCCGACTTGCTTGTTTTTTTGGGTGTTGATAAAAAAACCGCCGCAGAGGATGCGTGCAAAATAGAACACGTGATGAGTGAAAAAAGTTTTCGGGCAATAAAGGCGCACAACGAAACGTTGAAACGCGAGTAGCATAATCAGAAGAGTTTTACTTCTCGGTTAAATTGTCAACGCCGTCCCACGTTTCAGGCGGCGGCGTGGTGGCGAATTTCAGGCAGCGTTGCTGGTAAAATTCCGCCGTTGTGTCGGCGCTGTCCTGGCGGCAGATTTCGGCAAACGCTTTGTGCGCCTTGTCAAAGTTGCGCCGCTCGTACTCGCCGAACGCCGCCTCCCACGCCGCAGCCAGTTCCAGCGTATGCGCCGCCGCTTCACTGCGAATATCGACCAGCTCGTACAGGCGCAGCGGCGCAGGAATACCGACCACCGTCAACCGGCTGAGGGGGCGCACGACAAACTCATCGCCAATTTCGGCGCGGGTGTACTCGCTTATCAAAATGCCGCGTGTGCCGTACTGTTTGTTCACGCCCTCCAAACGGGCGCAGAGGTTCACCGCGTTGCCCATTATCGTGTAGTCCATTTTGGCGGGCGTTCCCATAAAGCCAACAACCATGTCGCCTGAGTTAATCCCAAGCCGCGTGTACAGCGGGCGATCCTTGCGGACAACGCCGCTCTCGATCAGCTTGTGGAGCGGGCGGAAAAATTCCCCCTCGGTGTTCATAATCGCCGCGGCAAGTTCCGCCTCGCGCTTTTTCATGTGAATCGCGCTGCGGCAGGCAAGGGCGGCGTGGTTTTCCATCCACATGGGTGCGCCGAAAAACGCGATGATCGCATCGCCTTCGTACTTGTCGATTGTTCCGCCATTGCCAAGAACGATGTTGCTCATCTCCGTCAGGTACAGGTTCAGGAGATTGACCAGCGCCTTCGGGCCGTCAGCGCCGTATTGATCTTGAAGTTCCGAGGCAATTGAAGAAAAGCGCTGAATGTCGGTGAACATCGCAGTCATCTTTCGCCGCTCGCCGCCAAGTTTCAATTGCGAAGGATCAGCGACAATTTGATCGATAACCTTCGGCGAAAGTATGCGGGAGAAGGCGTGCTTGATGAAACGCTTGTCCTTGCCTTCGGTCGCGTAACTGTAAAGCACGGCAGACAGAAAGGCGAGCAGGGCGGCGGCAAGCGGCGCTGCCATCGGAATCCACCAACCACCGGTGAACGCCGCCAGCCCCGCCGCAGTTACCGCCGCAACCAGCACGAGCAGCCCCGCCAAAAGCCCCGCAACCGAAGCAGCAACGCGCCCCGAGTACAGCACGAGCACCGCCGCCAACACAACCGCCGCGAGAATAAAAACAACCGCAAGCCAATCCGGAGCTTTCGTGATAAAATCCCCGGTGAGGATATTGTCCAGCATGGTAACGTGTACGCCCACGCCGGGGTATACTGCGGAAATTGGTGTCGGGAAAATATCGAATAAGCCCGGCGCGAAAAAACCGAACAGAACGTGGGCGGCGGCGAAACTTTCAGGCGGCAACTGCGGCGGCAGTCCGGCGGCGTAATCTTCGGCGCTCTGCAGCACCATCGACAAACTGTACACCGGATATCTGCTTAATGGGCCGCGAAAGCGGAGCAGCGTTTTCCCCTCGTCATCAATTGGAATGGAAAAATCTCCCCAGCGAATTGCGCGCCGCCGGGCATCGTAGGTGATGTCTGCACTTGCCCCAGATGCAAGGAGCGCGGCGGGACCAAGCGCGGGAACGGCAACGCCGTCAAACAGCGTGAAAAGGCGTGCGCGGCGAATGATGTGGTCGGAATCGGGCTGGCCTGTCAAACTGCCGAGAACAGCAGCCGCGTGCTTAATCGCCGGTATCGGGAACTGGGCGGCTGTTCCGCCGCTCGCCGAGCCGCCGATGTATGTCGCTGAACCGTCCAGCGCGAAACGGGAAATCTCATCGCCGAAGTTGTCCGGCGCGAAAACTGGCGCGGCGAGATCGTCCGGCCATGCAAACGTATCTCCCGTTCGCCGGCTGAAGAAAACGCCCTGCACAACCCTGCCAAATCGTTCGGCAGAGTCGGCAAACGCGGAGTCGTCCTCCCCCGCGAGCAGCGTGTTCAAAATGCCGATTGTGTCCGCCACCAGCGGTGCAACTTGTCCGGCGGCGGTAGGCACGCCAATCGCAGCGCGCAAATTCTCCGCCGCGATGCCGATGCTCTCCTGCTGGCGGTAACTAAGGTACACCGACGGCTCGGAAAAAATCACGTCGAAGGTTACGGACTTCGCATCCGACAGATTCATATAATCGATAAAATCCGCGTACGCTTTACGCGGCCAAGGCCAGCCCCACCCCCGCGCCTGCTGCGCCCATTCGATACTATCCTGATCCAACAAAACCACGATAATGTCATCGGAAGGGCGCGAACTGGAAGCAAAAAGTTTTACCCGCGCATCGTAAAACCTAAACTCAATAGCATCCAGCGCGCCCGCCAGATGACTCACCGTTACCGCTCCCGCAACCGCAAGAACGATAACCAGCGCCGCCAGATTTTTATGGTACTTTTTGCCAATTTGCTTCACAGTTTCACTAGACGTTAAACGCCTGTTTCAGAAACGCAAGGTCAAGCTGCGGATACACCGGGAAACGGTCGAGCAGTTTTTTCACCCGCTGCCGCGCCTCGGACTTTGCCGCCTCTGCCGTACCATATTTCGCCTTGCTCTCCCCCTCAGGACGCGTATTTTTCAGCACCAGCGCAACAATGCCCGCAATCTCCTCCATTTCACCAACGCCCATACCAAGCGTCGTAAGCGCCGCAGTTCCCATCCGCAAGCCGGAGGTGTACCACGGGCCGTTCGGATCAAACGGCAAACTATTCCGGTTCATCGTAACATTGCAGTCAAAGAGCGCACTTTCCGCCTGCCGCCCGGTCAACCCCAGCACGCGAACATTCGCCAGCAGAAGATGATTATCCGTGCCGCCAGTGAGCACCTCAATCCCGTTCTTGATACAAGCGGCGGCAAGCGCCCGGCAATTCTCAACGATTTTCGCAGCGTACGTGCGGAACTCAGGCGCGGTAGCTTCCTTAAACGCCACCGCCTTCGCCGCGATAACATGCGGCAACGGGCCGCCCATCACCAGCGGGCAACCCTTGTCCAGCGCCTCGGCAAACTCCTTCACCGCAAGCACCAACCCCGCGCGCGGCCCGCGCAACGTTTTGTGCGTCGTCGTCGTTACCACGTGGGCGTGCGGTACAGGATTGCAATCGCCTGAGAACACCTTCCCCGCCACAAGCCCGCAAAAGTGCGCCATATCGACCATAAACACCGCCCCAACCGAATCCGCAATCGCCCTCATCCGCTTAAAATCAATCGCCCGGGGATACGCCGAATAACCAGTCAGCAAAATCAGCGGCTTAATTTCTTTTGCCTGCCGCTCGATTTCATCATAATCCAAAAGCCCCGTCGTTTTAGAAACCGAGTAACTATGCACATCGAACATTCGGGATGAAACATTGTAGCGATACCCGTGCGTCAAATGCCCGCCCGAATAATAATCCAGCGCCAA
>WQZT01000086.1 GCA_009780595.1 Treponema sp.
CGAAGCGTACATTCCCAGAAAATGTAGTTGAGTTCGTGTAGGCGCGCCTCGTTTTTCCTGAAGCGGTTAAAGATGAAGTGCGAAAGACTATTTGCCATACATTACGCGAAGCCCTTATTCCTGCTCGTTCTCGTTTTTGGTTGTTGAGGTTTCTTCATCTTCGGAATAATCGTCCGGCATGGGCATTCCGTAGCAGGCCGCGAAGGTAATGGAAATTGCGGCAACTCCAAACGCGATGAAAATCCGCCTCAGCAGCCTACGCCATTTTTCTGTCAGCTTTTTCATAGTACCTTCCTGAACATGTAATTTGTGAAAAATACAATTTGACTATACACCAACCTGTATAATTCGTCAACGGCAATATGTATGGAACGGTTAGCATTATGTGTGCTGGAAAGCGTACGGTTGCGATTATCGAATAATTTCCCATGTGAGGACTGTTACCGTTCCACCGTTCAAAAACGTAGCGCCGTATCCTCGCGGTTCATCCATAAATATAACGGTAAACGCAAGCAAATGCCCCTGAAGTTTTCTTAGCGCTTCTTCTTGGGTTGCAGGGTATATGGCATACTCGTTACTATCAGTATCAACAATCCCTACAAATGTATGCGGCTCGCTGCCGTATATTTGAACCCGCCCCACCACCTGTACAGCACCGCCGCGTTCAGCACCGCCGCGTTCGCTTTCAACAATCTGAAGATTATCCGCTTGCTCTTTTCTCCCCACTGAAAACAGGCTGGCGTGTATGGCTATGAAAAACATTACAAACACAAGAAACTTCATGCCGTTACACTATCTCACCATCAAAAAGAATTCGATATCCGGATCCTTTGGTCTTTCCAGCGTTATGGAAAAATTTCCCGATTTGCTTCTCCATGCGCTTGAATTATGTATCCTCACCGAATGAGGCTTCATGGGAGACGGATCATTAATCTGAGCAACGGCAGGCTGTCCACCTGCCCACAGATCAAATCGAAAAGCTGTATAGGTAAAACCGTTGATGGTGGAGGCAACAGTTTTGTCGAACGTGTTTCCCCCTTGCGGCATTTTGGGGCCGCTAAAAATCATCGCCTCGCCAAAACGAACTAAAGCACTTTCAAAATCCGTTCCGGGAGAAATCTCGTTCAGCGCCAATGATAGTGACTCAATGTTAACTGCCTCGTTATCAAGTATTTTCTTGAGCAGCTTTGCGCCACCGTAATTACGCAAAAGGTACGCACCGAAGGCAACAGCAGTTGCATACGCCTCGTGAGAACCATCCCACTCCGTCATACCAATCCAATTATATCTACTGCGGTAGATGGGAATACTTGCTTTTATTCGACTATTAGGATTGTCAAGCGAAATACCTAAATACGATGCATCGATTAAATCCTGCGTCATTGCAGACAATAATTCATTGTACCACGTCGCAGAGTTTAGCCCATACCTTACCATCTTCATATTAAAATGAACCATGTGTTGTAACTCATGCCCTAACGTAGCATAAGCCCAGTCAGGATTATCAATTACAGTATTTGCGTTAACATAGAAAATCTCCGCACGATTTGTCTGCGGCTGCCCATACCAACTATTAAGAATATACTGGTCATAAAAATCTTTTCCCCAGAAATAACCAGCTATTCCGGCATCTTTACCACTAGCATTGAGAATATCATACACAAGGATTTGTATTTTCGGATCGCCGTCTCTGCCGCCGTTTCCGCCGGGGCCGCCCCCATATTCATAGCCAAGAATATTTGTTGCAGCAGGGTAAATTATGTCGAACTTCTTTGATAGCGTTTGCGCCTGTGCTTGTGAAAGCTTTTTATCCATTACCCAAATATTTCCATGCTTCCCTGTTGCCATAAGAACAGCCTGTTTTTGCACCCATTCAGAACCAGCAAAATACTTCTCAACCCAAAATATCCTGGTGGAACCAACTGCGGGAGGAATAAAACTCCGCACGGAACGACTGTGCGCAGATTGGGTATGCAGCGCCGCTCGGTCAATGGGCGGAGGATTGGCGTTAAATGCTGTTGCACCCGGATGCCCCATTAACGGCAACGGCGCATCCGCTTCAAATGCGTCTAAGAGCCTGGTACTGTTATTTCCAGGTTCTTCGATAAATGCCGCGCGGACAGTTCCGGTATCTGCAGCAGCTACAGCGTTTGCTGATGTGTTGACCTTTACCAAATAAATGCTGTTATTATTTAAATTAGTAAAATTAACCGTTTCTGTAGTTCCTTTAAAAGCAACATACCCTTTCAATTCTTCATAATTGCGCTGGATGTGTACCCTGACACTACCCGAAGATGAACTACTGGTAAATGACGAGTTACCGCTCGTTGCAGTTGCAGTTGCCGTAATAGTTACCGGGCTTGAAGTCGGGGCAATTCCCCGTACCGTACCATTTTGATCAACTGTTACTCTCGAAGGATTGTTTGAAATCCATGTAACGGTATAATTAGATATATTTTCTGCTGTTACTGTAGCGTCAAACTTTCCTTCTTCCCCTACAGCAAGGTACAGATCTCTTTCACTGATCTGTACGCGAAGAGTTCCTTTGCCGGAATTCGGATCCCACGCACAAGCGTTACATGCAAGTATGACTAAGATATACAAAAAAATATTTTTACATGTTTTTTTAAATGATACAGCAGTATCCAAAATAACTTCGCCCCCCAATTCTTAGCCACGCTCTTTGTCTGCGAACTTGATTATTAGGAAAATTGTAGCACGTCTGGAAACGCATGTCAAACGGGCTATTCCCCACTTTCTATTTTGTAGTATACTCACACCATGGAAATCAAAGACCGTTATGCTCCGTCTCCGACGGGACTTCAGCACGTAGGCGGGGTGCGAACTGCCCTGTTTAATTACCTTTTTGCGCGTTCGACGGGCGGGAAGTTTATCCTCAGGCTGGAGGATACCGACCGCACCCGCTCTGACGATGCGTACGTGCAGAACTTGTACGACACGTTCGCGTGGCTTGGTTTTGGCTGGGACGAAGGGCCGGATTGCGGCGGGCCGAGCGCGCCGTATATTCAGTCGCATCGTTTCAACCTGTACGCGGAGTACACCCGGCAACTGGTACAGTCGGGCTGCGCCTACTACTGCTTTTGCTCGTCTGAACGCATTGAGAAAATCCGGCAGGAGCGGGAAGCTGCCCGTTCGAGCGAGAGCGGCTACGACCGCCATTGCCGCGAGATTCCCGCTGACGAGGCTGCTCACCGCGCGGCTGCCGGGGAGGCTTGCACCATTCGGTTGAAAATCCCGCTGGGCGAAACGGATGCCGGAGTGCCTGAAAGCACAAAGTTTAACGACCTGCTGCTGGGCAGCATTGAATGGAAGAACAAAGATATTAACCCCGATCCGGTTCTTTTGAAATCCGACGGGTTTCCAACGTACCACCTTGCGAACGTTGTGGATGATCACCTGATGGGGATAACGCACGTTATGCGGGCGCAGGAATGGCTGCCGTCTACTCCGTTGCACGTTATTATGTACGAGGCGTTTGGCTGGGCGCCGCCGGTGTTCTGCCATTTGCCGATGGTGATGGGGCAAGACGGGAAAAAGCTTTCCAAGCGGCACGGGGCGACGAGTATCGACGAGTTCCGCCGTCAGGGGTATCTGCCGCAGGCGCTGATCAATTACATCGCGCTACTGGGCGCGTCATACGAGGAAGGCAAGGATATGTACACGCTGGCGGAGCTGGCGGAGCGTTTCAGCGTTGAAAAGCTCAACACGGCTCCGGCTGTGTTTGACTACAAAAAGCTTGAGTGGTACAACGGCCAGTATATCAGGATGAAGGGCGACGAGGAGCTTGCCGCTCTTTCGATTGATGCGGCAATGAGCGCGGACTTGTTCGGCGCGACGGGGCGCGAACCGGATGCGGCACAGCGGGCGCTGTACACTGCGGCGATGCCGCTGGTAAAGGAACGCGCAGTGTTTCTGTCGGATATTCCGGCGAAGCTCGGGTACCTTTTCGCGGAGCCGCCCCTGCCCCAGCGGGAAGAGTTTGTGCCGAAGAAGGCGGATGTGGCGGCGGCGATTGCCCTTTTGGACAAAGCCCGCGCGATTACGGCGGCACTGGCGAATGCTCCCAATGACGAGGAAGCGGAGATTCTGCTGAAAGCTTTTGCCAAGCAGGAAGGGCTAAAGCTTGGCGACTTGATGATGCCTCTGCGCGTGGCGATAACGGGTGCGCGGGTAAGCCCGCCGCTTTTCGGCAGCTTGCGCCTTTTGGGGGCGGATGTGTCGCTTGCACGAATTGACCGCGCGCGGAAGTACCTTACCGCACAGTGAGGCGGCGTTAAGGCGGCTTGAACTAAAGCGGTGAAACCGTTATAGTGAGAGAGTCTTGCGGAGGGTAGGCCAGCGGCTAAGCCACGAGTTTTGGGAACTCGATGTCGGGGGTTCGAATCCCCCCTCTCCGAGAAAAGTCTTTATTATTACAGAACGATCTACTAACTGCCAAAAAAATCAGCACGAACAGAAACGTGGGGGATTCGAACCGCAGCCCCCCGCCGAGCGAAGGCGAGGAATAGGCGGCAGGATGCCGCCGACAGGGGGCGGAGGCGGCCTGAAAGCCCGAAACAGGATGTTGAGGGCTGGAAGGCGAATCCCCCCTCTCCGAATAGCTTGTATTATCTGGAAACCAATTTACTAACTGCCAAAAAAATCAGCACGAACGGAAACGTGGGGGATTCGAACCGGAGCCCCCGCCGAGCGAAGGCGAGGAATAGGCGGCAGGATGCCGCCAAAATTCCGTGCTAGCCGTTCTTCTCTGCTTCCCCGGGCGGGAACAGATACAGGTGCGGCAGTTTGAACGTTCTTTTCAAACTGAACGATCCCGCCGCGTGCGCTTCCCCCGTTAAGGGAACTTTGAAAAAGTGGGACAGCGTTTCAAACTCCGGCGCGGTAATCCGCACGGTGTACTCGAAAATGCGCGGCTCATCAACGGCGTGGGCTTTCACCGGAGCCGGCCAGAAACTGAAATTCCCGTCGGTGTTATGCACAAGGTGAAGGGGATTCTGCCAATTCCCGTCTTTCATCGGCACAAGCTCCCCGTTGCACACAAGCTCGATGTCAACGTCCGAAATCGGCGCAAAACTGTTGCCGTCAAAAAGCCGCCCGATAACGACAGGGATATTAAACACCGGAAACTTCTTTTCCTGCGCCTGCGCCTGAACACCTGTGCCCGCAGGACTCGGCGCGTGGGCAAAGTTTGGGCGCTGGTTGTGGAAAACCTGCTTGAACCCTTCGTGAATGAGAGCAGTAATATCGGCAATCTGCTGCTGCCGCTCGATACCCGTCTGCTGCGCCCGAAAAACCCCGCGGCTGGACACGATATAATGCGGCTGCAAGCGGTTAAGCGTATAGCAAATAATATCCATTCGGCACTGTTCGCAGGTGCAATATCTGTTTGCGCTGCTCTCTTTGTTGATAGTCTCAAAAATCTCGCCCACTCTGCTTACTACCAAATCTTCCATCGTGTTATGCAGTTCTTCCATATTCACTCCCTATTCACCCCTTATTCACTCCCTTACAATAGTGTCAACCATTTTTCGGCTGTATGCAATATCCCTTCGCGGGATTTTTCTATATCCCTCTCAAAACCGGGCTCAACAAAAATCCTGATAGTTCGCAGCGATGTGGCGAAGGCATCGGGGAAGCTCCCTTTGAACACGCTTGATCCTTCGGAGAAAAGACAGTTTTCATCGGTAACAAAAAGCCCGCTTTCAAACGAAACAGGCTCGCCCACATCGATGATAAGCTCATCCGCCCGGAGCGCCGTTCCCAAACAGGGGGAAAGCGCCTGCGCCAGGCTCTCTTCCATGCGGGGGCGGGCGGACAGGCGTAGCGCGTCCCCGTGCGCGTGTTCGTTGAACGGGATTTCTGCGGCAAGGGTAAAAAACCTGCCGTTTTTCACCGATTCCGCAAGGCTGAACAAGGGGCACGCGCGGGCGGCGGCACGCGCGAACAAGCCCTGATCGTCGAGGTTGTACAGTTCCTCGGGGGCGATGGCGCGGGATTCAAGGGCGGCAAAGAGCGCCTTTTTTATCATCGCCGTAGCGGAGCGCACCGCCTTGTGCCAGTATACCGCGCGGTACATGAGGTACTTCGCAAACAGCAGCGATTCCACGGCGGGGATTCCGCGCGAGTCGATCACCACGCCCCGCTCTCTATCCGGCTGGAGGCGCGAAAAGATGAAATCAACATCCTGCGCGCCGTAGGGAACGCCGCAGTAACGCCCGTCGCGGCTGAGGTAATCGAGCTTGTCCGGGTCAAGCGCGCCGGAAAGTAAGCGGCGGTAAAACAGCACCTCGCCATCGGCAGAACCGCCGCTGCCACCGCCGGATTCCGCCTGAGTGTCCACAATCGCCGCCGCCATGTACGGGTCGCCGCCCGCGGCACTGATGAGGCTTTTCAGCGGCTCGCTGACGATGAGGCTTGCGGTAAGCGACTCGTGGTCTTTCAGGGGCAGCTCTTTGAGCGAGTGCGTGTAGGGGAAATGTCCGGCATCGTGGAGCAAGGCGGCGCAGAGGAAGGATTTGACCCCTTCGGCGGAAAGCCACGAGTCGGCACCCTGCCCTGCCAGGTGGCAAAGAAGCCGCCGCGCCAGGTGGTACACACCGATGGAGTGGCTCGCCCGCGTGTGCGTCGCCCCGGGATAGACCATAAACGTCGGTCCAAGTTGCATAATCCGGTGAAGGCGCATAAAGGGCGCGGACTGCGTGATGGCGGCAAGCGCGGGCGTCAGGTAAATGTGCCCCCACAGCATATCCCGCACTGGCTCGCAGTAGTTTTCGCACAACGCGCGGCGGATGTCATCGTTCATAGTTCCAGAGTATAGTAAAAGGCGCGGAAAAGGAATGGGGCGTGCAGCGATCTTGTTCTCTACGCCCGGCAGTGATATACTGGTATAATGAAGCGGACGTTGTGCCTTCTGGCGATTTTTTCCATTGCAATGATATGTGCAGTAACAGCACTTCAGGCGCAA
>WQZT01000087.1 GCA_009780595.1 Treponema sp.
GGTTCCAGCATATACTCGCCGTCTTTTTCATCGAACAATGGTTTTTTTGTTTCTGCCATAATATCCTCCTATGCAACAAACTGTATGAAAGGGTATCACCCGCAATTAGATATGTCAATCTGAAAATATAACCTGTTTCAACGTGGTATCTGTCAATTTTTCCTTGACAGTGGTTTCTCTCCATTGTACAATGGCAGGGTCATGTAAATAACACTAATTTTGACACTGAGGAGTTAGCTTATGGATGCAGAACTAATGGCGATTGTAGGATCGCCGGTACTTTGGATTATCGGCGGACTTTTAGTCTTGTGGCTGATGGTACAATCAACGTTGTTTATTCGCTTGTGTTTTAAGGAGGCGGATCGTATTAATTACCCGCGCAAAAAACTCACAACGGCGATTAAAAACGGCGCGGTGGCGGCTGTCGGGCCGGCGCTTGCAAGCGTAACGGTCGCGGTGGGGATGATGGCGATTCTCGGCGGGCCGATCACGTGGCACCGCCTTTCGGTCATCGGCGCGCCGCAGACTGACCTTATCGCCGCAAACATTGGCGCGGTTGCTCTGGGTTTTGATAAACTGGGCGGTGCGGGCTTCACGCTGGATGGTGTTGCGATTGCCCTGCTCATTATGACTATTAACGGATGCGGCTGGCTTATCATGGTAACGCTATTCACGTCGAAGCTGGACACGCTGCGGATAAAACTCTCTGGCGGCGATATGACGTGGCTTACACTGATGTCGGTTGCCGCTTCTATCGGGCTGTTTGCGAACTTCTCGGCAAGAGAAATGATGAAAGGAGCAGATATGCTGGTCGGAGTTGCTGCGGCGTTCATCGTGCAGTTTACGCTGGACAAGTTTGTCGCGCCGAAATTCGCTTGGGTAAAGGGCTACGCGATAACATTCGCGCTGATAGCCGGAGTTGTAAGTGCTGCGCTCGTTGGTGCGGCAATGAGAGGGGGAGCATAATATGGAAGATCAACTGAAAGTTTGGAATAGGTCCGTAAACGGAATTGGCAGATTTACCATGATCGTTGCCATTATTCTGTGTTTTATGCCGTTTGTGTATCTGTCGGTCGCACATGGTATACAACTTCCGTTGAATGCGGTTATTCAAGGAACGATCCTTGTGTGGGCGGCGTTTGCTGTGGCGTATATCGTTGAGCCGGTTTCGTACTTCCCCGCGCTGGGAGCGGCGGGAACGTACATGAGTTTCTTTGCCGGAAGCATCGGGCAAATGAGAGTTCCCGCATCACGCGTGGCAAAAGATGTCGCTGGCGTTGAAGATGGTACGCACGAGGCGGATTTGGTGGCGATTTGCGGTATTGCCGGTTCAATTTACCTCAGCACCGCGATGATAACGCTGACGGCGATTGCCGGAACGGTGATATTGTCCATCCTGCCGAAAGCTGTTCTTGGCGCGATTACGGCGTATGTACTTCCGGCTATTTTCGGCGCGGTTGTGGCGATGTTTTCTAAGGGGAGGTTCAAAGTTGGCATTCCCATTCTCTTGTTTGCCCTCCTGCTCAACGTGTTCTTTAAGTTTGGCTTTGTGCCGCAGCTCGTCAAAAATCTTGGTATGTTGATTTGCGTTGTTGTGGGTGTGTATATCGCGCGTATTATGTACAAAAAGGGCATAGCGAAGTAGATGGAATTCATCACGCTATACTTCGCGGTTCTTTTAGCGTTGATTGTCGTTATTGGGGTGATTCCCAGCTTGCGTCGGCGCAAGCAAAGGCAGCGGATGGTTGCCGGAATCACCCTCGGCGATACTGTTGTAACCACGGGCGGCATTGTCGCCGACGTGGTTGCGTTGGAAGAAAGCACGTTGGTGCTTCAGCTTAATGAAAACAGCACATCCCTTGTCCGTATAATGAAAAACGCGGTGCAGGGGGTTGCAAAAAAGGAAAGTAAAGAAGCTCAAAAGCTTACGGAAACGTAATGAAGGAGTTTTATATGGATATAAAAAAGTTGGCTGAAGGTATGCAGGCGCAGGTTGTCAAATGGAGAAGGGATCTTCACCAAATACCGGAGCTTGGCAACGAATTGCCGCAGACATCGAAGTACGTTCAGGAGCGCCTGAAAGAAATGGGCATTCCGTTTGTAACGATGGTCAACGGCTCGGGAATAGTGGCGACAATTACGGGCGGCGCGGCGGGAAAGACGATTGCGTTGCGTACGGATATGGATGCACTTCCTCTGACGGAAGAAGCGCCGGTGGATTTTAAATCCACCAACGGCAGGATGCACGCGTGCGGGCATGATTCCCACACGGCGATGATGCTGGGTGCGGCGAAGCTTCTCAACGATCACAAAGCTGGGATGAAAGGCACGGTGAAGATTATTTTCCAGCCCGGCGAGGAATCCCCCGGCGGCGCAAAGCCGATGATCGAAGAAGGCTGCCTGAACGGCGTTGACGCTATTTTCGGTCAGCACATTGGCTGCCTGTTCGGTAACTTCAAAGAATCCGGCAAGGTTATTATTTCGCATGGCAACGCAATGGCGTGCCGGGATGTGTTCACGATCAAGGTTATCGGGCGCGGCGGGCACGGTGCATCGCCGGAAGCTTGTATCGATCCGATTGCGATTGCCGCTCAGGTTATCAACGGCGTGTATATGATCAAGGCGCGGCAGATTGCGGCGCTGTCCCCTGCGGTGATTTCGATTTGTATGGTGCATGGCGGAACGGCGAACAACATTGTTCCGCAGTCAGTTGAACTGCAAGGTTCTACACGCGCCGTCGATCAGTCAACCCGCGATCTTATCGCGTCAAAAATCGAGCAGGTTGTCAAAAACACCTGCGCGAGCTACGGTGCAACGTACGAGTTTTCCTTTGACAAGGATTACGACATTACGGTGAACAATGCGGAAATGGCAGATTTGGTGATAAAGTCGATGCAGGATTTGGGGATGGGCGATGATGTTGTCCCGCAGCCAAATCCGCTCATGGGCTCTGAAGATATGTCGTTCTACCTCAACAAAGTTCCCGGCGCGTATTTTTTCCTTACTTCGGTGGTACAGCAAGACGGGAACATTTACGGGCATCACAACACGAAGTTTATGCTGGATGAAAGCGTGTTTTCAAAAGGCGTTGCGCTGTTTGTGCAGATCACCGCGAACTTCTTGGGCATAAAAGCGTAAAGCGCGGATTGTTAGGCAAGCGCGGCTTGTGCTGAGCCGCATTACGCGCACTGAATAGAATAGCAAGAATAGCAACGGGCTGAGAAGTTTTGCGGCTTCTCAGCCCGTTGTTTCATCATCAAGTGGCTTAGATTACGCCCGCCTCTTTGAGCGCTTGAACATCTTCCCGGCTCAATCCCAGTTCTTGCTCGTACACTTCAAAGTTATGTTCCCCCAAATCCGGCGCAAACGATTGTATCGCCGCCGGAGTTTCGGAAAACTTGATCGGAACGCCGGGGACAATAAACTTCCCAAACTTCGCATGTTCCAGCTCCATCAGCATCTCCCGCGATTTCACCTGCGGATCGGCGGCAACTTGTTCGATGTTCATAATTGGGCCGGCGGGAACTTTCACAGCGTCGAGCGCCGCCATCCACTCCGCCGTAGTGCGCTTGGATGTCGCCGCACCGATGATCTTGGAAAGTTCGCCGAAGTTTTCCACGCGCGCCTTGTTGTTTGCAAAACGCGGGTCGGCGATGTAGTCCTGCAAGCCGACAGTTTCACAAAACCTGCGCCACAGGTCGTCATTTCCGGCGCACACATTGATAAGCCCGTCGGCGGTGGGGAACGAGGCAAACGGCGCAATAGAGCGATGCACGTTGCCGATGGGTTTCGGCGCTTTTCCCGTGCAGTCGAAGGTCGCCACCGCGTTTTCCAGCGTGGCAATCATACAGTCGAGCATCGCCACGTCAACCATCTGCCCCTGCCCGGTTTTCCGGCGGTGTTCAAGCGCGGCGAGAATACCAATCGCGGTAAAAACCCCGGCGAAAACATCGGCAATGGAACTGCCCGCCTTCACCGGCTGCTGCGCGTCAAAGCCCGTGATGCTCATAAAGCCGCTCATCCCCTGAAGGATCAGGTCGTACGCCGCCTTTGAACTGTAGGGTCCAGTCTGCCCAAACCCCGACGATGCCGCGTAAATCAGACGCGGGTTGATCGCCTTCAGCGTTTCATAATCGAGCCCCAGCTTTTTCATTGTGCCGGGCTTGTAGTTTTCCACTAGCACGTCAGCTTTCGCAACCAGCTTTTTGAGCATTTCCCGCCCGCGCTCTTCTTTCAAGTTCAGCGTAACGCTGCGCTTGCTGCGGTTCAGGCTTGCATAATACGCACTCAGACCGTTTTTGAACGGCCCAAAAGCCCGCGAGTCATCCCCGTCTTTGGGGTTTTCGACTTTAATCACATCAGCGCCCATATCTGCCAGCAACATCGTTGAAAACGGGCCAGCCAAAACTCTGGTCAGGTCAATCACTTTTAAGCCGTCAAGTGGCTTTGCCATACTAAAAATCCTCCACGTTAAAAATTACCGAAAATCCGGTGAAAACACTATGCAATCCCACTATAAATGCGAGGTGTTTTTTTGTCAAGAAACGGAAAACAGGTTGCAAGTCTTTGCTTTATAGCGGAGGTGTTTCTTCGTCATCTTCCAATATAATAGTATAATTCATGTATTTCGATATAAAACTGACACGGTCGCTTACCTGCAGCATATCAAACAACCTTCTTACATACCGCTTAAATGTTGGAATAGATTTCCCCTCTTCCAACGCGATCGCTTCATACTTTTTCCCTTCGAGAATCTTTCGGAGTATTTCGGCATCTTTTTCCGTAAACCTGCTGGCTTTGAGTCTAAGCACCGGTTCCCGCCTGCTTTTGCGGATGAGATGAATTTCCGGTCGAAGGATAACTGTAACGAAGAATAGCAACAGAAAGATAAGTGAAAAGTGAAGGATGCGCGAACCGAATACCCCCGTTGCAAGGCGGTACTGGGAGGCAATTGCCCCCATCAATAGCAGCATTCCAGAGGAAAGTTTTAGAACTTCGTGCGACTTGAAAAATCCCATCCGAAACAAAAATACATAGCCAAAAAAGTGCAGCAAGAGCGGTGTCGTCAGTTCCCCGTCGGCAATGCGAACCAAACCCCACAAAAGGCAAAAGGCAGCGTGTATCCAAAAGCGGTACGGAAAAGCTATCGTGGCAATAGCCATAACCCCAATAATTACGGCAAGTATGACGTAATGCTCGGGTGCAATAATCTGGTTAGGAAAGTCATATCTATCATAAACAACTCTCTGGGCAACGAAACCTGAAAACAATATTATCATGAGCAAAGCAGGAGAAACGCGCCACAGAAAACCGCGTGCCTTTGCAAACTCTTTCTTATCGCTTATCTTCATAAATACGAATGATACTATAAAAGCACTTTCTTTTCAAGCACTAAACTTGTAAAACAAGATGTTTGATACCGGAGTATCATCTGAAGTGATACCAGAGTATCATTCGAGTGATACCAACATCTCAGAAAATGATGCCAAGATATCACGTAAAAAGTATTGACTCTTTTGATTTTTATGATATTCTTTCATACGGAGGAAATTTTATGAAAAAGAAAAATGCGTTTGCGGCACTGTTAATTGCCGCAATTACATTGTCATGTGCAGTAATTTCCTGTACATTTGAACCCGAAGTAAGCAGCATTGGTGATACAACAATCAACAGGGGAAAAGAAGATCGCACAGGAGAAATTCCATTCGAGAGTGCAGAAGTCTTGTCAAGGTTCTCTGCCGATCCGAAGATAATCGGCTATGAACGAGCCCGTGTGCTGGCTCTTTTGGAGCTCATGGCAAAAGGTATCGATGTTGATATGGGGTGGGAAGGGCACAGGCTGGAACCGCTCCCAGTGGTAATTTACGGGCTGGACAACAGACCTCGATATTACGATTTTATCGTACTTGATGCCGAAGCACAGCCCATTGGAACAATACGTTCCCACGCCCGGCGCGTTGCTTCCACAACCATCAGCAGCTACTTTCACGGGATTGCTGACTATAAAGTGGCACTGTCGAAGGCAGGTTTTGACGGGGCGCTATTTGAGGACTGGAGAGGGAGTTCCTTTGTCGGTCTGCGCGGCAGGGCAGGTGAATTGCCCGGATTGCTTATAAACCCGGAAACGGGCGAAACAGTGGAAGCTGAAAAAGACCTTGAAGGTGTAGAGATAATTGAGGCGTTTATGGACTCTGATTTCCCTGCTCTTGCCAGCCAAGGACCAACGATGGAAGGCTTAGGCATTTCTGAGGACGATCCTGACTATGAGGAAGTGCTGAAAGCAATAAGTGCCATTGAAAGCAAAACACCGGAAGAAATAGAAGCAAGCCTCCAAGCAGCGTTGCAACAGGAGACTGAGCAGAGCGAGGCTTTTTGGGCGGCTGTCGAAGAAAAGTGGTCGGAGATAGAGCCTTTGCTGGCTGATGAAGATGAGCTTTTTGACGTGCAAGGCAAGTTTTTGGGAAGGCTTTTCAAAAAGATCGTGAATGTAGTGGTTACTATCTTTACAGGTGTTGACGAAACTAAGTATTGGCTAAACAGGTACACGAATAGTCCTTCAATGTATCGCGAGTTTTATTACAAAAAAGATGATACTTGGTGCGGTCCATGGGCTACGGGTTACATAATGTGGGTAAAAGAAGGCAGACGTATAGACAGATATGACCGCTTTTTAAGTTATGCTACAACCACAGGGGGCTTCTTTATTGGAGCTGCACTTTGGCGAGCTACAAATGATTCACGACCTATGTTCCCCTCTGAAATGCAACGAGCTTTTCTCTCTATTTCGGGTGGAAGAATAAGGATTGGAGACTCTTGGATTTTTGATAGTTGGCATGCGTATGACCATATAAAACGAGGGCGCGGACCTGCGCTTCTACTTTGTTCTGTTAAGGGTGAGCCGCATTGGCAGGTAGCAGTTGGAGCCAGGCAAGATGGGTCTAGGTTTTGGCGAACATACCATTTTTTACTGCAGGATAAC
>WQZT01000088.1 GCA_009780595.1 Treponema sp.
GCTGGGCGCTGGGCGCTGGGCGCTGGGCGCTGGGCGCTGGGCGCTGGGCGCTGGGCGCTGGGCGCTGGGCGCGAATTGACAGCCTGCGGCTGTCAATTCGCGCCCACGGCATACTATGAAGTTCTGCACGCAGAACTTCATAGTATGCCGCCCTGGATATAGTATAAATCTAATTCGCACGCACATTGCGCTACTCCCTTTTGTATGATTTTATTCGCAAGCGGGTTTAATACCCCGTCCTTCAGGGCGGGGTTGTTGATTACGAAAATTATAACATACGTGTTTGTTGTATACAAGCGTTTGTCGTACCTGTTCCCTAATACTTCCGCAGAATCTCGATGGGTTTCAACTTACCTGCGCGGCGGGCGGGAATCCACGAGGACAGTACCGACGCTACAATCGTACACAGGGCAATGAGAAAAACAACGCCGCCGTTTATAATGATGGGAATGGTTTCAAGGTAATAGCCCGACTCTAATATCATCACTGGTCCGGCGTGAAAAAGCCCCGAAATAAAACTGAGCGTGGTTTCAAGAGCGCGCACGAGGGTGTTGATATTGAAGCCGACCGCAAGCCCCGCCGCAATGCCGAAAATGGAGCCGGTAAGCCCGGTGAGAAACGCGCCCCACAGAAAAATCGCGCTGGTAAATGACGGCGCAGCTCCCGCTGCTTTCAGCACGGCAATGTCCCGCTGCCGCTCGATAACGAGCATCGACGTGGCGGAGGAAACATTCACCGCCGCAACAAGCACAATCAGCGCCATAATAAAAAGCAAGAGCTGCCGGGTTGCCTGGAAAGAACTGTACTGAGCGCGGAGAAGGTTTCGCCAGGAATACACGCTGAAGCCCGATCCCAAAATTGTGCGGAGCGTTCGCACCATTGGTTCAGAGCCGGAAAAAGGCTCGTCGATTTTTACGATGAGGTGGGCGGCGGCATTTTCCGGCAGTATTTGAATTCCCGCCTCCAGCGTCATAATGCACCACATCGAGTCCAGTTCCTGATAGCCGGAACTGACGATGCCCTTGACGGTAAACGGCGTTACGCGGGGGACAAACATCCCGCCGGGAGCCGAGCGAACGGTCATAATCATAACCGTGCTGCCTGCGCTTGCACCAATCGACCGCGCCAGCTCCGCGCCCAAAAGCACCTCGCGCGGGGTGTCGAGCTGCCCTTCGCCTTCCAGCGTGATAAGGTAGCGGGAGGAGCCTTCGTCATCCAGGAACGATTTTTCCACGGCGCGGATGGCTGTTCCCCGCGACCCGGTGCTGCCTAAGAGTACGCCAAGTCCTTGCCGTTCAGACCAAATGCCGCGTATGGGCAAATGTTCGATGTGGGGAATTGCCGCTTCGGGATTCAGGCGGTCCTGGATGTTGGCAATTTGCACGTGTCCGGTTCCCAGTTCAAGGTAGCGGTCGATAATTCCCCGGATCATTCCATCGGCGACGATAAGCGTAACGACAATGGGGACTAAGCTCAACGCGATCCCGGCGGCAGCTCCGCGCAGGTAACGCCCGCCTTCCCGCCCGCGCCCCAAGAGATAGCGCAGCGCGATGAAAAAAGCCGAGCCGAGTTTCATAAGCTCATACCTGAGCCGCTCACTCCTAAGCCGCTCGTACCCGAGCCACTGCTTTCCGGAGAGATGGCTTTCAAAAGCCCTTCTTCAAGTGTGTAGCGGATTTTCGCGCGGCAGGCGACGTTCTCGTCGTGGGTAACAACAATGAGCGATTTGCCCCATTTTTCCGCTCCGGCAAAAAGAAGGTCGGCAACCATCGCGCTGTTTCTGGTGTCAAGGTTTCCCGTCGGCTCATCGGCAAGGATGATGTCGGGATCGTTGACCATTGCGCGGGCTGCCGCAACCCGCTGGCGCTCGCCGCCTGAAAGCTGGGAAGGGTAGTGCCCCGCCCGATCGTGCAGCTTCATATCGGCAAGGAGAACCGCCGCCTTTTCCAGCGCGGCTTTCTTTCGCATTCCGGTCATATAAGCCGGCAGCATCACGTTTTCAAGGGCAGTAAAATCTTTCAGAAGGTAGTGGAACTGAAAGATAAACCCGATGCGGCGCTGGCGGTATGCCGAAAGATCAGTTTCCGAAAGGAGTGAAATATCAGAACCTGCAACTTCAACGCTGCCTGAGTCGCAACGGTCAAGTCCGCCGATAATGTTCAGCAGCGTACTTTTCCCGCTCCCGCTCATACCTGTTACCGCAACGGCGCTGCCGGTTTCCACCTCGAAGTTTATCCCCTGAAGGATGCACAGAGTTTCCGCGCCCGAAATATAATTTTTAACAAGGTTACGCACCCTGACAATCGTGTTTTTATCGATAGTATTTTCATTCATACCGCAGAACCTCCGCCGGTTTTGTGTTTGACACCTTTCCCGACGCAAACCATGCAGCCAGGACGGCGGATAAAAAACCGAATAAAAATATCAGCGCCGCTTCGATTGGGATAACCCGTGCGGGGATTTCCTGAATATAGAAAATCTGCGGGGAAAAAACGGCGAACTCTTCCGCATTTGAGTACATTCCCAGAAATGCCAGAATTGAATTGACGGTATTGATAACCAGGTTCACCAATGATTCAAGCAGCGAAAAAAACGGCTGTATATTGAGCGCGATGAGGAGACCGAGCGTCATTCCAACAAGCCCGCCGGAAAGCCCGATGATAAAACCGTCCCACAGGAACACCAAGCGCACCGCCGTGTCTGACGCGCCGAGCGCCCGCAATAGCCCGATTTCTTCGCGCCGTTCCAGCACTGCCCGCCGTTGCGCCTGAAAAATGTTGAGCCCGACCACGATAAAAATCAACGCCAAAAGGATAAACATCATAAGCTTTTTGGTTCTCAACGCACTGAAAAACGCCCGGTTATATTCCCGCCACGACAGGATAGAAATCCCGCCCTGTGCGTTGCCTTCTTCGGCAAAACTAAACCCGGCACGGGACAGCGCGTTTCGTATTTCCGCCATTGCCCGCTGATCGTGCCAGCGGTTGTTGAGCTTGATCATCACCATGGCGGGGGCGGCATTTTCGTCGTCGGTGGTTCTGTCATTGGCGGCAAGTGTGGCAGCGGCTTGTATGTTGATAAAGCCCCAGTTCAAGTCGTACTCGAAAAAGCCGGAGCGGAAAATGCCGGAAACGGTATACACGCCGCCTGTCTGGGATTCATCCCTCAGCGCTGACGAAATCGAAAGCAGATTGATTTCCATTCCCGCGCGCACAGAAAGATACCGCGCCAGTTCCGCGCCAAGCACAATATTTCCAGGCTGGCTGAGATCGAAAGAACCATCTTCCATAACGAGTTTGGCGGCAAAACCCGGATCGCGCTCCAGCGCGTCAGGCGGAAGCCCACGGATAAGCGCCCCGCGCGGATTGGGGAAACGCCCGCGTAGCAGCACGTTCAGTTCGCGGAACGGCAGCGCGGAAAACACCGCCGGAATCTGTGCCGCCGCCTCGCTTGCTTGCATCTCGGTTCCAGCTTGAACGTGCGCCAGGCGCAGATGCCCGGAGGAAATCTCCAGTATGTTTTCGATAAAGCCCAACTGAAAGCCGTTCATCACCGAGATGATGACGGTCAGGGCAAGAACTCCGGTTGCAATTCCCAGCACCGACAGCACCGGAGACGGCGAGTTTCTGCGGCCGAAAGAAATATACCGGGCTGCAACAAAGCTTATCCACCGCACATTTTTCATCGCCAGCCTCTACTTTGGGCAATCCGCTCTTCGGAGATTTTAAGACCGTCCTCCCAGACAGCGCGGAGGACAGCGCGCCCGTCCCTGAAAATCTCTTCTATTTCTAGGCCATCTTGCATCGTAATAATGCGCTCTAGTTCGCCTCGTCTGAAGTTGCGTTCGGTAACGCGGTCGCCTTCGTCGTTGTATTCGTATTCGACAAGGCGCTCCTCCTCCCCGGCGCGCCAGAGAACGGACAGTATCCTGTCGTCTGCCCACGTGTTGGAAAGTTCTCCGCTGATCCGATCCTCGGCGTCCCTCCACACTTCGGTTAAAACTCGCCCCCGGTTGTCCAGGGTAAAAACCACGCGCGAGCCTTCTTCGATGAAGATGGCGCTCTGGATAAATTGGGGCGTGAAGAAAACGGAGGGACCGCCTTCCGTGTCGGCGAAAAACTGCGGGCCTCCGCGGGGAAATGCAATTCTATCAGGAGCATCGTCAGGCTGCCCGTGGTACAGGCGGTCTATTGCGCGTAATGCACCGCTGCGGCTATAGCGGTAATAGTCGGTGAAAAGCGGGGTAAATCCGTCTATCGAGACATTTACTGGCTCGGCGGGGATTTCCTCAGCGGTGTCCGTCTCCACGATTGCAGCGTCTGGCTCGTGTAACGTATTCAAACTATCTTCCGCCACAACCTCCGCGCCTGCTACGATGTCGTCTGTGGCGGCAGGTTCCTCCGAAGCTTCTGCAACAGGCTGCGGCTCCGGCGCAGGTGCGGCTTTGAACCACGTTTCCATCCTGAGGAGAATGCTGTCGCCAAAAAAGAAGCGGTATTCCCACTGTGAAAAATCTTCGTTAAAAACCCGCTCCAGTTCGGTGGAGCCATCGTTGTTTCTAAACTCGATAAAGCCCGCAAACGGCTCGCTTTCGCGCTCTTCGCCATCTTCAGCACCACCGCTGTCCTGGAGTTCCTCGCCGTTTGCAAAAAAACGAAAACTCCCCGATGCAATGAGCATCGCGACATTCCGCTCATCGCGGAAAATCCACTGGTGGCGGTGTACAACGCCGTCTTTGAAAAGCGTGCGAAGTTCAACGCGGTAATCCTCGTTAAAATATGGTGCGACGATTTCCGGCATTTCGCCGGGGCGGACAATTTCCACTGAAAGGGAATATTGATGGCGCAGCGCAACGAGGCGGGAGGTGAAAAACTCAAGCGCCATTCCGGCGGAGTTGGAGCGATACCAGCGGGGTGGGGGAAGCGGCTCTTCTTCGACCAATTCCTCTTCCTCGCCTTCGTCAGCCTCAGCAACATCCGCCTCCACCGCCGAAGTTCCGCCTGATTCCGCCGTTGTCTGCGTTTGTTCAGGTTCGCCGTCCCCGTCGCGGGCAAAGATAAATACCGCCGGTATGAGAATGGCGGCGATCAGCAGAAAAACCAGCGTGAACTTAGTCAAGGCCGGTAAACTCTCTGGTGTAGACGGCGGGATCAAACGGCGCGATGTCGGCGTATTTCTCTCCGTTGCACAGGAACGCCGCCGCAAGCCCCATGTCCTCGGCGAGGGAAAAGACCGCTCCCCCCTTCGCGCTGGAATCGTACTTTGTCAGAATAATCCCGCTGGGGTTGACGGCTTCCCGGAACACCTCCGCTTGGGCGCACGCATTCCTTCCGGTGGTGGCATCCAGCACAAGGTATTTGATGTACTGGCAGCCGGACGCGCGGGACTGCACCACGCGGTCGATTTTTTTCAGCTCCTCGACAAGCGCAGTTTTTGTGTGCATCCTTCCGGCGGTGTCGGCAATGATAAGGTCGCCCCCCCCGGCGTTGGCAGCTTCCAGCGCGTCATAAATCACGGCGGCGGGGTCTCCCCCGTGCTGGTGCGCGACAACCCGAATGCCCAGCCGCTGGCCGTGTATTTTCAACTGGTCGATTGCCGCCGCGCGGAACGTGTCCGCCGCCGCAAGAATGGGGCGGCGGTTTTCCAGCGTCTTGTACCGCGCCGCGAGTTTTGCGGCAGTTGTGGTTTTCCCCACGCCGTTCACGCCGAGCATTACAATGACCGCGAGTTTGCCTTCTTCCAGCGCAGTCTGCGGGGCGGCGGCTTTCGCAAGGATTTCCCCAAGCAGCGCGGCAAGGATTTTCCGCGCATCGTCCCCGTTTGCGGCATTTCCCCGCTTGCACTCACTTCTCAGCTTTTCGGCAAGCGCGTAGGCAGCAGCAGCCCCAAAGTCGCCTTCAACAAGCAGATCGGTTAAATCATCAAACTCCTGCTGTGAAAGGCTCGAAGCTCTGAAAAAGTTTTTGAGCTTTTCGGCAAAAGCTTTCATAATTCCTCCACAGGAGGCTTCACGGCAGGAATGAGCGGCGTAGCATCCTTTGAAGAGACATACAGATAGCGGATTATCTGGAAAACAGTTATTCCTATTGTTACGCCCATCACGCCAAACGCCACATCTCGTACATCGCTGGCAAGGAGTGCGCGGTCGTAAATCTCTCTCCGTGTTGCCGCGGTCATACCTTCTGGCGGACTGATTGTTGCCCGTGTATTGGCATCGATGTACGTCATTGCAATACCCGATGTAATGAGCGTTGCCGGAAGGATGATCCACAACGCGCCATACGCGCGGTAAAAACCTTTCCGTGCGCGCTCCACCGGAGTTGACTCAGGCGGGCGCGGGAAGGCGGTATTCACAAAGAGCGTATTCGTCGGAACAGGTCGAACATTTTCCGCCTGCCCGTTGGCAGCGCCGCTGTCAATCCCGTCATCCGCTATGCCATCAGCATAACCGTTGTCTTTACCATTTAAAAAACGCACCGGCTCGATTTTTGTAAGGCGGGCGTTGCCCCTGACAATCTGGTCGTTGCGGTAGACAACCGTTCCCATTTTGCCTTCTTCAGTTTCCACCGTGATATAGGCGAACTGCCCTTTGGGAATTTCAAAGGTGTGCGGCGTTTGTCCGACAAACAGCCCGCCTTGATACACGAGGGAGTCAGGGTTTGCAGCAACTTCCACGTTGAAAACCGAAAGACTGAGCGGCGTGAGATCGATAAAAACTTCTGCCAGTTCTCCCGGGTTTAATTCAAGCGGAAACACAAACGGCGCATATCCGGGAGCACTCACTTCGACTTCAACATCCTTCGGGAAATTCGTGTGCATATCCATATCACCGCGCCCTGCAAACGCACCGTCAATGATCACGACGGCATCGGATGGCGTGGCGCGGACAATTATGCCAGCGGGCAGCAGCCCGGAAACTGCCGCCAGCAGTTCGCCCGTAATCTCGTCA
>WQZT01000089.1 GCA_009780595.1 Treponema sp.
CGGAAAATCACCGCCGAGTTTGCGAAACTTCCGGCGATGTGCGCGTTGTTCTGCATCGACACTTCGTGGCTTTGAATGAGCGCAAGAACGGCGTTTGCGAAAGTCTCCGCGTTGACAGCGCCTGAGGCGATAGAGCGGAACTCCGCCAATGCTGCCGCGCTGAGTTCTTGCACCCTGCCGGGATCGCAGACAAAGAATACGCCGCCTGAAAGTTCGCCATCTCCAACGAGCGGCGTAAGCGAAACCCACGCCGAAAGCGTGTACACGCCGCCCAGCTTCTCGCGGATTTCGTCCATCAGGCGAATGTCGAGGTATTCGTTCAAAACGGCGGCGGCTTGCGCTTTCCGCTCCGAATAGGCAAGCGGGACAAACCAGCTTGCGTACACGGTGCTCCGCTCCTCCAGCCCCATGCGAATCTCGGCGGAGGTGTCGCGCGGGCGGCGCGGATCAAGCCCGCTCCAGTCGCTGGGATTGGCAGCGGAGCGCGGAATCGAAGCGAGGTACGTTTCGGTCAGCGAGCGGAGCGCGGGGACATCGATATTTCCGGTAAACACAAAAGTATAGTCGGCGGGGTTTAAGGCTGCGCGGAGAAACGCCATCGCCTCGTCAATGTTGAAACGGTCGATGTCCGAAAGCTCAAGCGGGTGAAAGCGGGGGTTGCCGTGCGTGGCGCGGGTAATTTCGCGGTTGAAAACGGTGTTCGGATCGTTTTCGGCAAACGCCATGCTCGAACGGCGTTGGGCAAGCAGCGCCTGCGCCGCGTCATGCTCGATACGAGGCTCGGTGAAACTCAAGTGGAGCATTTCAAAAAGAAGGCTCGCGTCCCATGTCGAAAAGCTGCCCCGAAACCCGCGAAGGTTGTTCTGCGCCCAGAACGCAAGCGAAACCTGCTTGCCCGCAAGGATGCTGACAAGATCGGTGCGGGTGTGTTTGCCCATACCGGAAACATTCAGCATATCCGCAGCCAGCGCCGCCGAAACGGAAGTGTCCGCCGGAGCACCCAAGGTGCCGCCCCGCGCCTGAGCGACAAAACTAATCTCGTTGTTGCGGTTCGCCGTCTCTTTCAGGATAACTTCCGCGCCGTTCGCCAGCGTCCAGCGGATGGCTCCGGTTTCGCTGTCAAGCGTTTCGGCGGTAATCGCCCCCGGCTGGGGAACATCGCTCATCAGAGCGCCCCGCGCCCGGTTAATTACCGGCCGCTTGATGTCGGCAAGGCGAAGCTCGGTAACGAGGGCGGCAATTTCCGAATCGGCAGGAAGCGTTTCCCGCTCGGTCTCCGGCGCGGTAACAGCAACCGTTAGATCATCATAGGTAAAATAATTCCGCGTTGCCTGATTTATCTCGTTCAGTGTAATACCCGGCAAAAGGCTCGTGATCGCCTTCTGCTCCCACTCAATATCGGGAACAGTTTCGCCCTGCAAAAAATGCTGCAGTAAAAAGTGCACAAACTCGTTGGAGTGCTGCCTGTCCTTCTCGGAGACTGCCTGGTTCAGATGCGACAGCAGCGTTTCTTTGGCAACCTCCAGTTCGTCCTGCGTGAAACCGTGGCGGGCGAGCGTTTGCTGAGTTTCAAGCAGCTCCCTCAGCGAGCCGCGCACTCCGCCTGAATTTGCCTGCGCCACCAGAACGTAAAACCGTGAGGAGTACGCAAAATCCATCGTTCCTCCGCCCGCAAACATAAACGGTGTATCCGGCCGCGCCGCCGCCTCGGTAAACCGCATCGACAGCATCGTTGCGATCAGATTGTCGATAATGCTGTCGCGGTAAGCGGCGACGTTCTGCTGGCGGCGATCCTGCTGGGGGCGCTTCCAGTACATGTCGATGCGGGAGCGGGTCAGCTCGCTGTCGGTGAGAACGATGGTTTGCAAGCGGCCTTGCTCCGGCGGGCGAAGGTCGTGGCGCGGGCGGTAAAACGGCTCAAGCGGCGGATTTTGCGTAACGCCGCCGGACGGCAATTCGCCGGACAGCGAGGTGTCCGGCACGCCGTACGGGAAATGCCCGTCAATCTGCTCGTGCAGGTAAACGGCGTCAAAATCGCCCGCGATGATAACGGTCATATTTTCCGGCTTGTACCATTTCCGGTAAAAATCTTCGAGCTGCTGGGGCGTTGCGTTTTCGATAACCTCCAAAAGCCCGATGGGAAGCCGTTCGGCGTACAGCGAGTCGCGGAACAGCGCCGGAAACAACTGCCGGTTAATCCGCTCCCCCGCCCCCATGCGGAAACGGTATTCTTCCAGCACAACAAGCCGCTCGCTTTCCACAGCTTCGGGGTCGAAGGTAAGCCCCCACGACCAGTCATCGAGCATTTGCAGCGCCCGCGCGGGAATTATCCGGCGGTCATCGGCGCTTTCAACGGGAACTTCGATGCGGTAAACGGTTTCGTCAAAGGAGACGTGCGCGTTGATGTCCGCGCCAAAACGCATTCCCAGCGAACGAAGGTAATTTATCAGTTCTGAGCCGGGAAAGTGAGCCGTGCCGCGAAACGCCATATGCTCAACGAAATGTGCCAGCCCGCGCTCTTCCTCAGTTTCCAGCACCGATCCGGCATCCACCGCGAGAGTCAGAAACGCCCGTCCTTCAGGCATCGCGTTTTCCAGCAGGAAGTAGCGCAACCCCGACGGCAGCGTGCCGGTAATCGCCCGCTCGGTAAAGGGAACGGGCTCGGCGAGATTTCTAAAGCCCGCCGCCTGCCTGCCGCCAGAGCAGGACAACGCGGCAAGCACGGTCAAGGTCAAAGTCAGAGCTATCGCCGAGACGCACACACTTCGGCGGAATTGTTGTACGGTTAAAGTACGTTTTGTGAAGAGTTTCATAGTGCAAAGTATAGCAGAAAAGCAGCGAGGGAGACAACTTTGCCCCGCCCTTGATCTTGCCTTGATTTTAACCGAATATGTATTATAATTTACGAACAAAAGGTGAAACTGCCAGGTTTTGCCAAAAGGCGGTTTTGTATGAGGCTGATAACACGGTCGGACTTTGACGGATTAGCGTGTGGGGCGCTTTTACTATATTTGGGAATTATAGACGAATGGCTTTTCGTTCATCCGAAGGATATTCAAGACGGGCTTGTCAAAGCTTCAAGCGATGATATTCTTGCGAACATTCCATATATCCCCGGTTGCAAAATCTGGTTTGACCACCATTCAAGCGAAACGCAGCGCTTGGGCGAAAAGGCGCACTTTGAAGGGGTTTCCTGCTCTGCGCCGAGTTGCGCGCGTGTGGTCTACGATTACTACGGCGGGGACGCGAAATTGGGACGCTTTGCCGAAATGGTGCATTTTGTGGATAAGGTGGATTCTGCCGACCTCAGCGTACAGGAAATTGCTAACCCTTCAGGCTGGATACTTTTGGGGTTTATTATGGATCCCCGCACGGGATTGGGGCGGTTTCGGGATTTTACGATTAGCAATTATGATTTGATGAAAAAGCTTGCCGCCGCCTGCGCGTCCTCTACTATAGAAGAGATTTTGCTGATGCCGGATGTGAAGGAGCGGGTCGCGCTGTATTTTGAGCAGGAAAAGCTGTTTCGGGAGATGATTCAAAAAATCACCCAGACAGACGGTAATGTGCTTGTTACCGATTTTCGCGGTGTTACCCCGATTTATGCCGGAAACCGCTTTCTTATTTACTCGATGTTTCCCGAGCAAAATATTTCGATTTCGCTCATCGATGGCAAAAATAAGCAAAACTGTTCGATTACTGTGGGCTACAGCATTACAAATCGCAGTGCCAAGGTGGATGTCGGCAGTTTGCTGTTTAAGTACGGCGGTGGCGGGCATAAACAGGTGGGAAGCTGTCAGGTTCCTCACGAACAGGCGGCGGCGGTGCTTGCCGAGATTATCAACGCGTGTAAGGGGTGAATCCGCGATTTCTGCTTGAGGACACTTAACTTTCTCAGGCGAGCTGGGGTACAATGGCGTATGGTTCGAGCAGCAATCAGAACGATCGTTGTGCCGCTTGTAGTGTTTGGCGCGCTTCTTTTTTCATCGTGTTCCCGCAATTTGGGATACGGCGTTCTCTTTTGGTCGTCTGAGAACCCGGCGGTTCCGTCCGGGACTGTGCTGCGGGTTCACATCAGGTCGAATATTAACCGCGTTTGGGTTGTTGCTACTCCGCGCGAGTTTCGTACAGCGTATAATCAAATCAATCGTTTTGAAGTTCCCCTTTCCCACCTGGAGCTTGTCGGGAGTAAGCGGCGCGCGCTTGAACGTGCCGAAGCTTTCGCCCCGTACGCGCTGCTGTACGCGGAAACGCTCCAGAGCGGCTTGCCTATCAGGGAAACGCCCGACAACGTTTCGCGGCGGGTGTACCGTTTGCGCGAAGGGGATATTATCAAGATACTTCACCCGGTCAACGGGCAAGCGGTTATTGGCACGGATGGCGAGCCTCTTCCGGGGCGGTGGTTTCGCGTGCTTACTCAGGACGGGACTGCCGGATACTGCTTTTCGTTCCGGCTCAGGGTTTTCGAGCATACCGATGGCCCGCTGGTTGCTTCCAGCGAGGAGCGGTACCAGGAAGAGTACGATCCGGAACTGGAGCGTTTGCTTTCCCGCACGTGGTCGCCTGAGTCGTTTGGGACGATGGTTAGCACGCGGCGGCTGAACTTGAACGAACTTGCCAAGCAGTGGAATTTTGACGCTGGTCTTGAAACGGGAACAGCCCGGATTAGAACAGCCGATATTGACCGATCGTTTTCGTATACGCAGATTCGTTCGAGCGGAGGCAGTACGTGGCGTTTTGAAGGTACGACGCTCCAGATGAGTCTCCGCAACGAGAACACGCTAGCGGTGCAGTTTACCGAGCCGGGCGGAATGCTGCGGACGTTTAACTTTGTCGCCCTGCCTACGCGGGTGGATGATATTATCCATCAGGAAACTGTCCGCCGCGAGGCGCTGTTCCGCAACATTTTCCAACACGGGCCTGAGTTTACCAGTACCAACTTCGGGACGCTCAAGCTTGCTGAGAACGGGCGGTTTACGTGGACAGGAAATATGCTCCTAACCCCGCAGGTAATTCCCCATTCGGCACTGGGAAGCGGGCTGGTCGAAATGTCCCTGTTCCTGTCGAACCAGATTGCCCAGCAGCACGCGGGCGCGTTTACGATGTATTTTGACGGAGTTGGCGGCGCGCGTTTTCCGGTTAATTTTATGTATTCGCTCGATGCCCACGGTTTGCGGCTCGAACATGCGCCTCAGACGAGTATGGACGGGCTTACTGTTGTCCGCCGCTCGTCAAGCCCGCTGGTGATTTATTTTTTCAGAACGCAGACTGAGCCGCGCAGCACGTTTGAGTTTTCCGCGCCCGCAAACCCGGAGGATTCTTTTGATGTGTTCGGGATGTTCGACTTCACCGAAGAAAACGGCGCAGACGGCAACGTGCCGTAATCGGTTAAGGTAAAGAGTTAGCCTATGTCGTTTGTCCAGTTTTCTAAAGTATCATTGGCGTTCGGGGACAGGGATATTCTAAAAGATGTCAGTCTGAACCTTGCCGCTGGTTCCCGCGCTGCGTTAGCCGGGGCGAACGGCGCGGGCAAATCTACGCTGATGAAGGTCATTGCCGGAAAGATTCAGCCGGACTCAGGCGACCGCGCCGTGCAGAAAGGCTGCCGCGTGTCGTACCTGCCGCAATCGGGCATTGTCCACCGGGGGAAAACCCTGCGCGAGGAAGCGGAAGCTGCCTACAGCGGCATCCTGCTCGTTATTGCCCGCATGGAAGAACTTGGCAGGGAGCTTGAAAAAAGTTCCGGCGAAACCAGCCGCACAAAGCCGCTTTTGGAAGAGTACCACCAGTGCCAAACAGAGGTTGAAAACTCAGGCTTTTACCGCCGTGAAGCGGAAATCGCGCAGGTGCTGTCGGGGCTTGGTTTTTCGCCGGATGACATGGGGCGCGAAACGGGGGAGTTCTCCGGCGGCTGGCAGATGCGTATCGCGCTGGCAAAGGCGCTCCTGGAAAATCCCGACATTATGTTGCTTGACGAGCCGACGAATTACCTCGACATCGAAGCGCGGAGCTGGCTTGAAGGCTGGCTGCGTTCGTTTCCCGGCGGATGCCTGTTGGTGTCGCACGACCGCTATTTTCTTGATGCTACAATTAACGAAGTGTTCGAGGTTTTTCAGGGTGGGCTGAAACGCTACGCGGGAAACTACAGCACCTACGAAAAACTCCGCGCGGCGGAACTGGAAAGCCTTGTCAAGCGCTACAACGCGCAGCAGGAAGAAATCGAAAAAAACGAGGCGCTCATCCGCCGTTTCCGCTACAAGGCGAGCAAGGCGGCGTTCGCGCAGGAGCTTGTCAAGCGGCTTGAAAAAATGGAGCGCATCGAGATTCCTGAAAACCTGAAAAAGATCAGCATCAGTTTTCCGCAGCCGCCGCATTCTGGGCGCATTGCTTTAACGATGGAAGGAATTGGCAAGCGTTACGGGCAGCGGCAGGTTCTTTCGGGGCTTGACTTGACAGTTGAGGCGGGGGAGCGGCTTCTTGTTGCCGGCCCCAACGGCGCGGGGAAAACAACGCTTTTGCGGATTATTTCAGGCGGCGACAGCGAGTGTGAGGGGAGCGTCAAGCACGGCGCGGGGATTACCACCGGGTATTTTTCGCAGGATGCGGCGGAGAACCTGTCCGGCAGCGAAACGGTTGAGCAGTTCATCGAAGATGCCGCACCAACGCACCTCGTTCCCAAAGTGCGGAGTATGCTGGGCGCGTTTCTTTTTCGCGGCGATGACGTTTTCAAGCCGCTTTCGGTTTTGTCAGGCGGCGAGAAAAGCCGCCTCGCGCTACTGCGGATGCTGCTGAACCCAATCAATCTTTTGATTTTAGACGAGCCGACAAACCACCTCGATCTTCAGTCGAAGGATATACTGCTGGATTGTCTTGGGGCGTTTACCGGAACGATTATTTTTGTTTCCCACGACCGCGGGTTTATGGAAGCGCTCGC
>WQZT01000090.1 GCA_009780595.1 Treponema sp.
GTAAAAGCCGCGCGCCGGCCGGATGCATCGAGAAACGCCAGAAGCCCCTCGATGCTGGAAAACTCCATTCGCGCAGAAATTATCACATCGCGGGCATCCTGCCGTGAGGAACACGAAACCAGGCGCATATCGGGCAACCTATCGATTGTGCGCTGAAAATCCGCCTGCCCGACCGGAATTGTGTTCCAACGTTCGTTACCGTCAAGCCTTCCCAGCGCATCCAGCGCCTGCGAAACGCGGTATTCAAGCGCGATAGTTCCAGAACCGTTTGCGTTAAGCGTAATATCCGCGCTGACCCCGAAACAGGAAGTTAGCAGCATAGCAAAGAGCAGCAGAAAAACAGTAGTCAGCTTTCTCATCGTTAAAACTCCTCCGAATAAATACTAACGTCATGGATACGCACCGGAATTTCCCGTTCAATCATCTGAAACGCCTTGCGCAGAACCGATTCTCCAAAGTCGCGGGAGTTTGAAACCAGCGCAGCGCCAACCTGCCCAAAAGACAGCGAATCTTGCAGGTCAACCTCCGCCGCGCTCATGCGGAAACGGCGCTGGAGCTTGTCCTTCATCGAGAGGATGATGCGCCGCTTTTCCTTTATGCTGTCCACTTCCGGGATTTCAAATATCACCTGGAGCATAGAAACAATCATACGTACACTAGAGTATACATCAACACGCTTGCTTTGCGAAGTATGCGGCGCGGCGTGCGATGCGAATTTATATAGTGCACCACGAAACCTTGCGGCTATTTTTTTGAACTTGCGTTTAGCTTTCATGAACAGGGCTGTTGACCTTTTCCAACCATACCAGTATAATGGGGTACGTTTTCGGGTGGTAGGATAGAGGCTATTCCGCTGGGTTCGGGACTCAGAAATCGCGGGTTCGACTCCCGCCCGCCCGATGAGAGTGCTAGTACAATGTTGCTTACTTTAACCGCAGGCGCGGACGACGACGGGCGCAGGCTTGACCGCATTCTCAGGAAGGCGGTGCGCGAGTTGCCCCTTTCGGCGATCCATCGGCTTTTACGACAGGGGTGCGTCTGCATAAACGGGAATCCCGCGCAAGCGAACAGCCGCATACGGGCAGGGCAGATAATCACCATACCGGAACTTTCGCTGCCGCGCCTGAAAAGAGAAGCCACGCACGGGCAGCCGGATTGCTCTAGTGCTCCGGCACATGTACCTTGCAAGCTTGAAATTCTCTTTGAAGGTGCAGGGCTTTTAATTCTCAACAAACCTGCGGGCGTGGCAGCGCACGGTGAACACTCGCTTGAAACGCTGGCGCTTTCCTACCTTACGCCCCGCCTTCCCCCTTCCCTGTCGTTTAAGCCCGGCCCCCTCCATCGGCTCGATAAACCTAGTTCTGGCGTTATTGCGTTTTCGGCAGACCTGCGCGGCGCTCAAGTTTTCAGCGCGATGATGCGGGAGCGGCGAATAAAAAAGTTTTACCTTGCGGTGGTCTGCGGTTATATTGATAAAGACGAAGTGTGGCAGGATGAATTACGGCGGGATAGGAACTTACAAAAAACGTTTGCCACTGAGAGCAATTGCCAGAATGCTAACGGCGTAGACGCTGACAGCAAGAGGGCGCTTACGCGGGTAAAGCCGCTTGCACAGGGCGACAATTGCACATTGATTCTGGCGGAAATCGAAACTGGCAGGTCTCACCAGATACGCGCTCAGGCTGCCGCCCGCAGACATCCTCTGCTGTACGACAAAAAGTACGGTGGCGGAACTGCGAAAGGCGGCGGCTTTCTGCTCCACGCATGGCGCATGGAATTCCCGAAAGACGCCGCCCTCACTGATGTGCCGACTTGCATTCAAGCCCCTATCCCTGATTACTTCACAGCACAAATACAAAAACTATTCGGCAAAAATGCTATCACACTAGTAACACGGTATTAGAACCAGAAGCGGATGCCTAAGTCGCCTTGCCAACCGCCTCCAAGCCCGCTTGTGCTACGATCTCCACTCCAAAAGTAAAAGCCCACGCTTGGAGCAACATCGATAAACACTTCAAAGAAATTGACCGGCATCCATGAAAGCCCGATGGGAAGGCGAACGCCAAAGTCAAGCAAATTGGAAGAGAATCCGTTAGAACTTCGCCAGAAGCCAGCGTAGCCGCCGACCCCTAAAAACCAGCTAAGTCCTGCTTCCTGCACGAGATAGTCGTGCTTCAGGAAATAATCTCCGGTTACATTGAAACCGAAGTGCGTGTGGTCGCCGAACTCCCAATTAAAAACGTTTGCGTAAATTCCCCAATAGATGGGCAACGTAGACGTTTTCAAAAACAGACTCAAGCCCGAACCAGGATCGCCGCGATCGCTATCCCAATTCCCGCCATACTGAAACCCTGCACCAACGCCCAACTTGTTGGGATGTTGGGCGAATGCTCCTGCTGACAAACCTACTGCCAGCGCCAAAACTAGTACCGCTTTCTTCATGAGAAATGCCTCCAAAAAATTTTTAAATTGAGCCTTTTTCAAAACTCGTGAGCGCGAACCTTGTGCTGTACGAAAAAGGCTCAATGTGCTTACTTTAAAGCTTAGAACTTTTTTTATTTGAATGCAAGAAAAACACGAAAAATTCCGATATATCGCTCGCCCCCCTTTTATAATTTTGCAAAATATAATAGCATTATTATAATCTACTAGATAAACAGAAAAAGGATTTGAATGAAAATAACTACACGTGGGCGCTATGCGCTTCGAGCATCTTTAGCGCTGGCAAGGTTGGGGAAAAGCGGAAAGCCGGTTTCTATACACACCCTGTCAGAGCAAGAAAGCATTTCTTCTGTCTTTTTAGAACAGATTTTTTTCAGACTTAGGAAAGCCGGAATTGTCGAATCTACCAGAGGGCCAGGCGGCGGATTTTGCTTTGCCCTGCCGCTGGAAGAAATCACGGTCAGGCAGATAATTGACGCAGCGGGAGAAAACCTTGATCTGACCTCCTGCTTCAAGCGTCACGAAGATTGCAAATATTCCGGAACGTGCTCAGCGCACGATATTTGGGACAATCTTTCCGGGCTTATCAACAATTACTTCGATGGCATTACTCTAGCTGCTATATTGAAAGAATCTGCATCGAAAAAACCTGCGGAAATACAACTGTAAGATAGGGCGTACATGAAACGGCACATTCAGGACACAAAAGCGTACGAAAGCATAATCGGAACATTTAAAAAACACAAAAGCGGCATTACGCTTGCCGATGTAGCGGCGGGGACGGGCTTGGGGCTTAACCGTGTGCGGGAATTAGTTCCCGTCGCCGCAGATGAATATTCGGCGCGTTTGGAAGTTACCCAGTCTGGGGAGATTTTGTACTCGTTCCCGCACGGTTTTTCCAGCCGCTACCGGGGGATTGCCCCAGCATGCAGACGCGGCTTTACTGCCCTTGCGCGTTTTGCCGTTGCCGCAGGGAAACTGCTCTTTAAAGCGTGGATTATGGTGATGTTGATAGGCTACTTCGTGCTGTTTATCGCCATTGCCCTTGCCGCCCTTGTTCTTTCGATGACGGCGAAAAATAACCGCAACAGCAGCGGGCATGGCGGCGGCGGAATGAACGCCTCGTTCGGCATTTTTAACCTTATTATACGCATTTGGTTCTATTCGGAGCTTTTGGGTACAGGCCGCCGCTCAAGCTGGCAGGGCGGAGGCTGGGATGCTCGCTCAAGCGCCCCCAAAAAGAAAGGTCGCCCCCTGCATAAAGCGATTTTCTCCTTTGTCTTTGGCGATGACGACCCAAATCTCCAGCGCCAGATGCTTGAGAAAAAAGAATTTCTCGCCTACATACGCAAACGCCGGGGCGTAGTTTCCCTGCCGGAACTTATGATCCTCGCCGGGAAAAACAGCCAAAGCGCTGAAAGCCAGATAGCCAGCTTGTGCGCCGAGTTTGGCGGCAGTCCTGAAGTTACCGAAGAAGGCACTATTGTTTACCGTTTTGACGAAATACTCATCAGCAGCGCGGCATCCGGCACAAATACGGGCGCGGCGGCAACGCCGTCGGCTGTGCCGTTATACAAAAAGCTGCGCGTTTTCTCCAGCAACCCGCAAAAACTCAACGTCTGGTTTGCGCTCATTAACGGGGTAAATCTCCTTTTTGGCAGTTACTTTCTGTACAATGCTTCGGCTATCGGCGTAATTCTCACCGAAGAAGCTCTGCAAGCGGCGGGAATGTACGGAATGGTGTATTACTTCTTGCATGCGGCGGGTGCAAATCCCATGCCTATCATTCAAATTGGTTTGGGGCTGATTCCCCTGCTATTTTCTGCGTTCTTCTGGCTTATCCCCGCGCTCCGCTCGGTACTGCTGAAAAAAGAAAACGAAACTATCCGCATGGACAACTTTCGCGGTTTTTTCTTCAGCCGTATCTGGACATCTCCTGAAGGCTTTCAGCCCGCCAGTGTTGAACCCCACGAAAATGAGTGCCGCCCCCGCAACCTTGCGGCGGCAAAAAACACCGCGCTGAAGGAAATGAGCGCATACTCAATGCCGGACGTTACCATGGAGCAAGAAAGCGGACATTCTACCGAAAGCGAGGTTTTTACCTTCAGCGCTCTGTGCCGCGAGAAAGATGCCCTTGAAACATACCGCCGCACCGTTGACACCACAAAAGCCATGCCTGGTGAAACCGTTTTCGACAGTGGCGTTTAACACTCACTGATTACGATTCATTCATCGATTACGATTCATCAGGAAGTCGAAAAACATGGATCATAGCCGGCGTACTGTAGACATTTGAAAACGTACCGGAACTCATACCCACCGCCACGATAAACATCGCCGCGTAGGTATAACGGCGCTCAGCGGCGACAATGCCGCTTCTGTCTGCCACGTCAGCGTTAATCCGCAGATTGATGTTTTCACTGCTTCTCAATTCCGGGCTGTTTATAAAACGCCGGTGTTCCGGTTGCGGGGCAAACGCACCAATCCCCTGATGGCTGTTGGCGCGCAATAAGTTATACACCTGCCGATTGGGATTTGTCGACGACCCGATACGCATCACAGGAATTCTCCCAGTAGTGAAATCAAAATCAAATTCTATAATTCTTTCCCCAACCGAACGGGCAAAAAACTCCCTTCCCAGCACTTGGGTAATATCATAATTTTCAAGGGCAAGGTAACGGAACTGCCTGCCTGAAAACACGTTGTGCATATTCTCGCCGATTAACTCTTCGTTATCAATACGAGGATGAATATTTAAAAAATCGCTATTGAGAGTGGGATTTATCACGCTGAATGTGTGATTATCGCCGATTGTTGTAGGCGATGGGTTTACACTGCTTACATAAATACGGTAAAAAATAACAAAATTGGTAAACGCTGAACCATCATCGGGGGTAGGATACGAGCGAAGGTCTACTATCGAACGCTCGCTAAAACTCTGGGTTATAACCGCCTGCGGAACCGGATCGATAAAAGGTTCCCCCACTAAAAGCCCGCAGGCCCCCAAAAGGGAAATGGCGAGAATACTGCAAACAATTCCAAAAAGTTTTTTATGCACCTTCCCCCATCACCCGGCTTGTCAAATCTAAAACGTAACGTTTGTAATAGCCGTACTTAATATGATAATACAATTATACGAGATTGTGCAAAATCTGCGTGGGTATCCTGCGGCCACTTGCCCACAAGGGACTGGTAGGCAGCGATTGCGGCATCCGTGCCGCCCCTCGATTCTTCCAGCCGCCCTATGGAAAACTGCGACCGTGCCGCTATGAAGAAGGCGGACTCGTGATCCTGAACAATGCGCGCGTGAAGGGCAATTGCCGCGTCCGGATCGCCTGATTCTTCGGCGGCGACGGCGGCGTTCCACAGGGCAACCGGCGCAAAGTACGTTTGCGGGGCGGCGTTTGCCGCATCAAGCCACGCTTGCCGGGCTAAAGCCCAACGCTGCTGCTCCTGGAAAACACTCGCCCGAATAGCGTGGGCGCGGGCTGCAGGGAAACGCGAATTCCCTGCCGCAAAAGCTTCCAGTTCGCCAAGAAGAGCGTCAACATCAGGTTGCTCTTCACCGTCTGCGTTGATGTTGCCCGCCAGAGCCAGATGCCGCTGCTCAAACTCATCGAGCTGGATAAAGGCGCGCGTGATAAGTTTCTCCCGCACCGTAAGACCAACAAGAGAGCCTACAAGCCCTACGACAATTACAATGAACACCGTGACGAGAACCCTGCGGTTTTTCTGTATAAATTCAATCAATTTTTCGGCTACTGTCAATTTACTTGCTCCTTTGAGTTGTTTATTTTCAGTTCTTTAATAAGCCTTGAAAGATACGTTCTTTGTATATTCAGCGCTTTCGCGGTTTCCGTTTGGTTGCCGTTATACTCCGCCAGCACTTTTTTTATGTAGCGGGCGCGAAAGATATTTTCAGCGGCCTTTAAGTTTCTACTCCCGTCATGGGGCATAACTTCCGCCGCAAATGATTTCATAAAAATATCCTCCGCCTGTATCAGATCGCCCTTCCCGATAACACACGAGCGCTCAATGCAGTTTTCCAGTTCGCGAACATTGCCCGGCCACGAATAAGAAAGTATCGCCTCCATAGCTTGCGCGGAAAACCCGTTAAAATGGTTTTTGGTTTTCTTGATACTTTTCTTCAAGAAAAACTCAGCCAGAAGGGGAATATCCTCCGGGCGCTGGCGCAATGGCGGGATGTACAGGGGAAGCACGTTCAGCCGGTAGTATAAATCGCTGCGGAACTCGCCCTTTTCAACCTGCTGCTCAATATCCCGATTGGTGGCAGCAAGGATTCGTATATCAACGGTAATCGTTGTATCCGAACCCACCTTTTCAAACTTCCGCTCCTGAATTACCCGCA
>WQZT01000091.1 GCA_009780595.1 Treponema sp.
AGAAAAAACCTGGGCTAACATGAAGCGCAGGCTTCGTGACACCTTGCCATCTTTTCATTCTGTCAGTGCCGCTGTGTATGATTACTTTTCGGTTGCTAGTTCTTGAGTTAAATGACTATAATAAGCATTTTAAGGTTATTTCCGACCTGAATTACTGTGATTGGGTTTAAGGTCTTTAGCTTTCACTCTACCGCTTCGGGTGCGAGGATGCGGCGGACGTTGTGCGAGAAGGTGGTGATGAGGTGTTTTGCAAGCCCTTGGCGCTCTGTTGTGCTAGGCGTTCGAGGTAGCTGTCTGTAGTTTTGCCACTTGAATCATCCACAAAAAGCCTGAAAGGTCCAATGTTGAGGGCTTGTGCAATTTTTTCAACCATTCCCAGAGACGGCACTTTGGCGCAAATTTCGATTTCCCCGATGTAGCTGGCGGAAGTGTCGAGCATCTCTGCCAGTTGTCTTTGCAGCACACTCCGTTTCTTGCAGTATTTTTTCATGTTGCAGGCTAAAACCCTCATTATATCCATTGGTATATAGTCAATCAAGCTAAGTACATGAAGAAAAAGCCGATAAAAAAATATGGCATACAGTATGGACTTTATTAGAAGGGCAGTTGAATACAAGCTGGAAGGCATACCTTTAACCAGTTACGTCAGGCATTTGATATACATCCTGAAACATACTACTAATGGGAAAAAAAGCTTCGAAACGGTTATTATCAAACAAAACCCAAACGGGAACGAAGGCGAAAGATAAACAAAGAACTGCTGAAGCAGGCAGTGGGGGAAAAGCCCGACTCTTATCTATACGAACTGGCGCAGCAGTTTAACTGTACGCCTCAAGCTGTTTTTCTGATGCTGAGAAAACTGAAGTTCCGAACAACTCTTTTTTTTGCATCTGTAACTGCGTTGTCCAATACTGTGGCGATTGCCAATGTTCCGTGGGTTATAACTGATACTTTTCCTTCACCTGGCTGAGCATCTAATGGCACATAACCAAATACTTCGGCTTTGTCACCACCTTTTACAATTCTCAAGTCTGGAAGTATATTCTGCAATATCCAATTGATTCAATGCTTCAACCTCTTTTTTAAATTCTTCAACCTCTGCTTTGGTAAAACCAGCTGATGCTTCAACAAAACCTTTCTCAAGATCATAACTGTAAAATTTTTTAGGCACTCCAACCTCTTTAACCGGGCTGTTCTCTTTAGGCAACTATGCCGAGTGCCATTAAAGCTGTCAAAGCGCCGAACGCTCAGACTTGTCCAATATTCGCCTTTTTCACGTTCTTTTGTGACGGCGATAAATTCACTAAATTCTTTATAGGCAACTCCTTATAGTTCGAGGAAAAATGGGTAGTATGGGAATATCAACTATTCGATATTTAACATGGTTAATGCTGGCTAGGTTATAATTGTCTGATGTCTGATGATCGCGCACAAAAAATATTTGAGGCATTTTTGTGTTGAAGTTTCATAGACTACTACGTTTTTTCTGTCCGCTTTCATAATTAAGATTTCGTGCAGTCTCTTTTTATTTTTTTGTCAAGCCCTAGTTTACGTTTTAATGCATGATTGACACATATAACGTAACGTGGGAAAATGCTGTGTATGGTATCAAATGTTTCACTGTTCCTTGCATTTGTGGCAGGGCTGCTTTCGTTTCTTTCCCCCTGCGTTTTACCGCTTATCCCTTCATATTTAAGCATCTTAAGCGGTATCGGCATTACCACCGATAAAGCCTCCCCTACTGCTTCCCGCGCACGCCTTGTAACGGCGGCGCTCGGGTTTGTCCTTGGCTTTACCGTTATCTTTGTACTACTAGCAATAGTGATCTCCACCACGTTTTACCTGATTGGCGATATTACACGCTACATTGCCTGGATTGGCGGCGGTGTTGTTATTATTATGGGCTTAAATATCATCTTTGACTTTCTTTCATTTTTGAATTTTGAAAAGCGCCCATTTTTTAAGCCTGAGATTTTGCAAAAAGCCCGGCACAGCAAAGAGCCTAAGGGAAAACCTGCTTCGGCGCTTAGGCGAAACCTACGGGGAGCAGGCGGTGCGTGTATTGCAGGAGCAGCTTTTGCAACAGGATGGACGCCTTGCATCGGACCAATCCTTGCCGGCATCCTTTTTATGGCAGGGCAGAGCAGCCAAATGCTTACTGCTGTTACCTACCTTACCATATACTCCGCGGGGCTTGCCGTTCCTTTCATCCTTGTCGCCCTCTTTTTTAACGCCTTCCTGCAGCACGTTTCCGGTTTCCGTAAGCACATGGCGCTTATCAAGCGTACGAGCGGAATTATCCTTATTGCTATCGGGATTACGATCCTTACCGGAAATTACGCGGCATTTCCTGCTCTAACGCAAAATCTTATTTTTAGATACATCGCCTGGGCTGAAACTCAGGTGCTTCCCTTCAGGCTTATTGCCCAATGGCTAAGCTGGATACACAGTTTTTAATTTTTACGCTACAGGAGTTTAGTATGGATACATTAGTTTCAAGAGCTCAGCTCTTTAGTATGCTTGCACTGCTCGCTTTCGTTCCTTCGTGGAATCTTGGTGCACAGGAAACAGCGACGCAGGTTTTTGCCCGGGCAGGACTTACCTTGCTTTCGCAGGGTGTTACCCCGCGGGATTTTACCCTCGAAACGCTTGCAACAACGCAAGGTAGTAACCTTACGTTAAGCGAATTAAAAGGCAAAGCTGTGCTTCTCAATTTTTGGGCAACCTGGTGTCCGCCCTGCCGTGATGAAATGCCATCAATGGAAGCGCTGTACCGGCGTTACAAAGATGCTGGTCTTGAGATTGTCGCGGTCAATGTGCGGGAGGATAGAGGGCAGGTGCAATCGTTTATGGCTTCGTACAGACTTTCGTTCCCCGCCGTTCTGGATGCCGACGGCAGGGTAAGCGGCATCTACGGAGTCCGCGCCCTTCCCACCAGCTTCCTCATCAATAAAGAAGGGAAAATTGTGGCGCGGCTTGTCGGCTTTAGTAATTGGGATACCCCCGAAAAGCACGCTGTGTTTGAGCTTTTGCTTAAATAGGTTTACTGCTTAAGCATATGCTTTACATGTTGATACCCACAAAGGAATAGTTCACTCACCTCGTAATAGAGTGAGCTTGTCGTTACCTTGACATGTGTAACTATCTGCCATAGTCTTGCAGTATGCTTACGAAGGTTATATTTTTTCTCGTGACGGTTTACGCGCTTTCTTCCTGCTCTGGTAATCCCGTTGTATCAAAGTCCGTTGCTTCTGGCGGAGGTGTAACTGCTGTCCGCCTGCTTTCCGACTACGCGCCTTCGTTGAAAAACACTGCCGAGGATACCAACGTTTACCTGCTTGATTCCAGTAAGCCCGGCGCGAAGCTGCTGCTGGTAGCTGGTACGCACGGTGATGAACCTGCGGGCATTCAGGCGGCGGAGTTTTTTATCGCACGTGCCGAAGTCCAGCAGGGCAGCGTTTTTGTCATTCCCCGCTTGAACGATGCAGGCGTTGCCGCAGGAAGCCGCTTTGTGCAAGCCGACTGGGAGCGCTCTGACGATGACGATTACTTCACGCCGCCTGAAGGCAGTACGCGGTATGCGGAAATAGAGCAGCGCAACATCAACCGTTCCTACCCCGGTTCCGAGTCAGGCGCGGCGGCGCAGAAGATCGCGCAGGCGGTAATGCGTTTGCTGGTTCAGGAGAATATCGACATTGCGATAGATATGCACGAGGCACGCCCTTCATCTGGCATTGCGCGAACAATTATCGCGAACCAAAAAAACGCGAACGCCGCCGCCCTTGCGATTTTCGATTTGGAAGAGCGGGGCATCATTATGAGGCTTGAGCTTTCGCCGCCTGATATGGACGGGCTTTCGCACAAAGAGTGGGGCAACAGAACCCGCGCCGCCGCGTTTTTAATCGAAACGGAAAACCCCGCGTACGGGAGCAATTCCGCAATCGGCGTTCCAGGCGATCCACGTTATGCGGTGGATAAGCGGACGGCGATTCAACTGGAAGCTGTCAAGGCGATTGTCCGCCGCTGTAACGAAACTTTACCCGCGCCGCTGGTTTTTTCTGGAATACCTGTTTACACCGAATAGCACGAGCAAAACGCCTAGTCCAACAATCGGCAGCACGGCAACGAACGGGGGAAGCGCTTTCTGTCGGTATATTTTGTCGCTGCCGGAAATCAACTTTCCGTTGCTGTCGAAAGTAAGTCCGTAGGTTGCGTACAGTTTATTAAGGTTCAGTATCTGGATGACTGGTTTTTCTTCCGCCAGAAAATGTTGGACAAGTCCTGATTCGCTGAAAACCGTATTTGGCTCAGGCTGCAAGATGCCTGAACGCAACGCAAGCTCCACATCATCTCCCATCGCGGCATGGTTTCCGCCAATGTTTACCAGTAGCGAGCTAGTTGCGGGATCAAGCAAACGCGAGCGCAGTGCAATCGCCGCCGCAAGGTTTTCCGGCTGGATAAACGGTACGCCATTGTACTCGAGCATCTGCGCTGCCCGCGCCAATTCCTCGCTGTCCAGTTCCAGCCCGCGGTCGCCTGAGCCGCCGGGAGTTACCGCGAGCAGGGTAAAGCCCAACGCGCGGACGCTTTCGCTTGTCAACATATCGGCGATGGTGTTGCCCGGCACATTCGCGCCATACGTTGACGAGCCGATTGATGCGACAACGCGGGTTTCCAGCCCCAGCACGGTGCAGGCAGATAAGGCGGCGAGCAGAAAACCGGGGAATGAGCCGGAGGCGTTTATCGCAATAACCGAATCCGAAGTTACCCCCGCGTCTTTCAGCAGCCGCACCATAAGAGCCGCTATTACCGGGTTTTCTGTGCTTTTTTTGGCGGCGTAATTTCCCAGCGTGGTGGTGATACTGGAGTAGTCAATTCCAACGATGTCAATTTCACGCGCGATTTCAGCGTACAGGGAAGCTGCCGCTTCGCAATCCGGATCGGGCGGCAGAACGCGCCAGAGATTTGCCGAAAGCACCGCCAGCAGAACAGCGGCACAACACAGGGCGATAGTTTTTCTTGATATGGCGGCGTTTTTTTTAACCAGACGCAAAATCTGCCCATCCTTGCGCCGCCAAAAAAACCATCGCAGTAACGGCGCTTGCCGCCAGGAGCGTTCGCGGAATTCCCTGCTTGTACATATCGTTGGCGATGATGCCGGGAATGATCCAGCCGATAAGCCGTATGTCGATACCGCTGCCTGAAACCTGCTGCCCAAAAAAATAATCGCCCGCCAGTTTTATGAGTATCCCCAGAAGCAGACAAAGCGCGTAGCGTCTGCGCCCGAAAAGAAAAAACAAGCCGGACAAAAGTTTTACTCCAAGCATAACCACGACTGCCGCCGTCAGCGTGAAAACAATTTCGAGCGGGCGGTGTAAAAACAGCGCCATATATCCAGGTACAATAATTCCCCCCGGCGAAAGGTTTGTCAGTTCCGTAAATAGCAAGCCAAGCACAATTCCGGTAACGATATAAATTTCTGGATTCATGGTTCCGCCTTACAATCGGGCAAACGCTGTTTTGCCGCAAGCCACTGCGTTACCTGTTTGCCTTTGCCGCCGAAGTTTCCGACCGCGAAAATATACAAGGGCTGCTGACTACTCTCAAACACGTCGCGCTGGAAATCGCGTATGTTCCGCGTAATTTTGCACGGAACGTTTTCCCGTTTTAGTGCGTCGCGAAACGCCAGCGGCGCATGCCCTATGCAGACATACTCGTCGAACATCGATTTTCTGTGCTGTTCGGCAATGTAGCGCATAAACATTTCCGAACGGTCGGGGCGATCTTCGCGGTTTATCACCAGCAGGATGCGTCTGCAATTTTCCGCTTTTTCAAAATCTGCAATCTGCTTGTGTACCGTTTGCGAGGCGGCAGTAAAAAGCCGCTGGGTAGATTCAATGTCGTTTGCGGCGCGGGCATCGGCAAAAAAAATAGCGCGGTCGTTTTCTTTCCAGCGATACACGGTAAACGCGCCGATGTCCGGTTTATGCGCCGCAATCGATTGTTCCGCAGTGTTCCGGTCAATGCCGAGCAAGTCGGCAACTCCCAGAACGCAGGCGGCATTTTCGGGAAAGGCAAAGTCGGCGGCTTCCTGTGGATCAACGTAGCAGAGCCGCAGATTTTTTTGCAGAGCCGCAGTTTCCCAGACACCCGCAAAGGCGCATTCAGACGTAACAAGCGAACTGTTGCCGGGAACTGCCGCCGCAAAAATACGCGCCGCCTGTTCCATCGAGCCAAGCTCGTCGGTGTGGTCGTCGCGAACATTCGTAATAACGGTGATGTCCGGCTGCAGCCATTCCATCGAAGTGTACTGCAACTCTTCCTTCACGGCGTTGCACTCGAAAACAAGCGCACGTTGTTTCCGCGTTCCGGTAAAGGCGCTTGCGATCATAACGTTGCGCTGTTCGCGGATATTTGCGGGACCAAAACGCAGGACTGGTTTTTCCGTTCCGTCAGGCAACAAAAGCCGCGCCGCGCTTCCGGTTGTTTTTCCAAACACTTCCATATCGTTCGCACGGAGCAGAGTGTGAATCATTCGCGTAACGGTAGATTTTCCGCGCGTTCCGTTGACGTGGATCACAAGGTCAAAGCGCTTTCTGGCGAGCCGCACCAGCAGCCACTCGCCAATGAGAAACAGGAAAAAGCCAATTACTGCCGCGTAAAGCAAGCCCATACAACGAGCCGCTGCTTAGTTCAAAAAAGCGCCGATGCCCGTCTGGTTGATCTCGTTGTAATCGGGAATCCCCCTGACAATAATTTCGTGCTGGGGATATTCCATAGAAAGAACAAAAAGAAATTC
>WQZT01000092.1 GCA_009780595.1 Treponema sp.
ATAGCCCAAGGCGATTAACGTGTAAATCGAGCCAAGGGCAATTCCATTCAGCAACTGCTGTAAAAATATCATTTGTACCTACGGATACACCGTTACAGATTAGACTTACGGATTTACCGTTGCCCTATAAACGTTGACAAGTTTGCCGTCTCTATCCTGTATCTCAAGAATCGCCGCGCCTTTAATCGGGTTGCGGTTCTCGTCAAAACGGATATTTCCGGAAACAAACGCGCTGTCTACCTGCGCCATTGCGTCGCGAATTGCCACGGCGTTATCACTTCCAGCGGCTCTAATAGCTTGTGCCACGATCATCATCGTGTCATATCCAAGCGCGGCAAACTGCGAAGCGGTACGGCCAAAGCGCGCCTCGAAAGCTTGGACAAACGCCGCGCCTCTCGGATCGGTTGTGTCAGAAGAAAACGCAGCCGACCAAAATCCGCCGATAACTTCTGGCCCTGCCTCGTCAATAAGGCTGTCCCAGCCGTCCCCGCCCATCAAAGCGGCGTTGACACCTTGCGCCCGCAACTGCAATGCCTGCAATGCCACATCGTTGTAGTAGTTGGGGAGGTACACAAAGTCCGCGTTGGAAGCTCTGATGCGGACAGCCTGCGCGTTAAAATCCACATCGTTGGACTGATACGATTCCCGCGCTACGATAGTTCCGCCGCGCTCCTGAAACCGCTCGATAAAGGCAAGGGCAAGCCCGGTGTTGTAGTCCGCGCCAGCATCATACAGCACTGCGGCGCGGCGTGCATTGAGGTGATCAAAGGCGAAATCTGCGCCCACAACGCCCTGGAAGGGATCGATAAAACAGGCGCGGAAAACGAAATTCCCGACCTCTGTTACGCTAATATTCGTGGCCGAAGGCGATATAAGGACAACTCCCTGCTGTTGGGCAAGGGGAGCGATTGCCATCGTAGCTCCTGACGTGCTGGAACCCATCACAACGCTCACCTTGTTTTGAGTGGCAAGGCGGAGAAATGCGCTCACAGCCAGCGACGTGTTGTTTTCATCATCTTCAATAAGCAGATTAACTTTCTTGCCTAAAAGCCCGCCAGCAGCGTTAATCTCCTCAACAGCAAGTTTGATTCCATCGAGAGTCTCATTGCCGTAAAAGGCAACTTGGCCGGACAGGGGGAAAATTGCGCTCAGGTTGAGCGTAGCCTCATTCGTCTTTTGGCAACCGGTAAATATAGCAGAAGCTGCAAAAGCGAACACGCACAGTAACAAAGCAGTCTTTTTCATGTATTTCTCCTTAATGGGCAAATACTATCAACTTTTGTTACAGTATGTCAACGGATGCGGAATACTTTTTTAAATGTGTCCCTTGATACGCCCCGCCGCAGTAAGCTGGCGGGGCTACAAGGTACTAAGCTGCGACGTTGGCGGCAACTTCCATCTCGAAGATGTACCCGGTTTTAACACAAAGGTCAAAAAGCTGGCGGGGCATAAATTCTTCGTTTATCCTTTCGCTGCCGTCAGAAATTTTGATAAGGCGGATGTTATAGCCCTCGTCAGTTTCGGCGAGTATATCGAAATACTCGATTTTGCCTGTCCGGCACTTTACACAGTAACGCTTCATTGTGCGCCTCCAATTACTCTATTATCGGAGCGAAAAATAAAATGTTAAATCATCGCGGCTAAAATTGCGTATAATACGAATTATATTTTGTCGATAATGAAAGGGATATGAACAAACGAGTAAATTTCGAGGACAATCTCTTCATTCTAACCATGCATCTCCGTGTACTTCAGGATGTTATCACCCTTGATGTGGAGGCGGAATTTTTCCTTGGGAAAACGCTGGATGACATTTATTTTGCCGATCATCTTTTGGCAACACTTCTGGGCAGTTTACAGGAGAATAATTTCCTTATTGATCGGGAAGAAGTTTTGGAGCATTTTGCCAGTGTTGAAACGCTGTTTTCCAACGTTGTGCAAAGCTTGCTAAACCACAATGGAAATATGGCGATACAAGGCGCTCCGTCAATCGTGGAGAAACTTGCTGTCTGCCGGGATAACAGCCTTGCGCGCCAGGAATCCATTGAGAGCCTGTATCCTTCTTCGTCTACGCAATCGTCAAGCTCGGTTGTCAGTTCGGTTGAACTGGCCGAATTGCTCAAAGGGCTTTAGCTTACGGCGGCAGCATGAGAATTACCGGGGGGATTCTTCGTGGAAGGCAGATCAAACTTTCGCCGGGGGTGATTCGCCCGGCGATGGATAGAATGCGGGAATCGGTTTTTGCGGTTCTCGGCGATCTATCGGGGTGTTCCTTCCTTGACATTTTCTGTGGTTCTGGCATTATATCATTAGAGGCTGCATCACGGGGAGCTGCCTCTATCGAAGCTGTGGAAATGGATCCCATTAAACGGGAAACACTGTTGTCAAACGTGCAAATATCCCCCGTACGTGTTCAGTGCCGTTTTATGCCTGCCGAACTGTATGTTAAGCGGGCAAAACGACCGTTTGATATTATTTTTTGCGACCCGCCTTTCAACTACAAGTACAAATGGGAGTTAGTTCAAGCAATTGCTGCATCGGCGCTTTCAGGCGAGGGCAGCCGTTTGTTGTTGCACCGTCCTCGCGAGGACTACTGCAAGTTTTTTAACGAGGGTAATTCCCTGGAAGCAGACAAGCTTTCGGGGGAGGGGAGAGGGCGTTTTGTTTTGTATGATTCGCGCGAATATGGGCGCTCAATTGTGGATTTTTTCAAGTTTTTTTTGTATTAAGATTTGACAAAATTAGAGATTTTATATATATTGGTAGAGCCATCAGGTAGAGTAAGGAAAAACGATGGATTATAAAAGCGTTTTTGAGAAAGTGCAAAACCAAAACACGTTTATAAAAACCAGCGCACGGCCTGAGATTGATGCAACCCAAAAGGCCGCTCTCAACCGTAAGGGTAATATTCTTTTTAACTCCGGCGACGTCGAGGGAGCAAGAAGAGTATTTTTGACAACGGGCTACACAGACGGCCTGATCCGCGTAGGGGATCACTACAACTCACAGGGCAGACCGTTGGATGCTCTGAGATTGTATTGGATCGCTCCGGACAGGAAAAAAGCGGAAGCAATTATTGCACAGTTGTCTGCTGTTATACAAGCTATGATACAAACAGAAGGGAGCGGACCAAATTGAGTGACGATAAAGATGAATTAATGGAAGTGGAAGATCAGGACAAGATTGGAATTTCTGATTATTCCAAGAAAGGCTACCAACTGCTGAAAGAAAATAAGACAACAGAGGCCATTGTGTGCTTCAAAAAAATACTGGAGACCGATGGAAACAACAATTACGCTCTTGTGGGGATCGGGGATGCGTACCGTAAGCAGGGCGGCTTTCGTGATGCGGTAGATTACTACAAGCGCTGCCTGGGTCATCATCCGGGAAACAACTACGCGCTGTTCGGTTTGGCGGATTGTTACAAGGCGCTCAACAAGTTTCACCTTGCCATTGAGATTTGGGAGGAATATCTCAAATACGATGATAAGAACATCACCGTTCTTACGCGGGTGGCTGATGCGTACCGAAAAGTGCGCGATTACAAGTGTTCCAAAGAAGTGTATATGCGCGTGCTGGATATGGAGGATCGCAATCCGTATGCCATCATCGGCTTGGGGCATTTGCACTACGACTTCAAGGAATACCGCGATGCGCTTGCTTATTGGGAAAAGATGCTTGAATACAACGAGGAGCGTGTTGATATTCGCGTGCTTACGTCAATCGGCAACTGCCACCGCAAGCTCAAAACGTTTTCCGGCGGTATTCAGTATTTCGAGATGGCGCTACAGCGCGAGCCGCATAACTTTTACGCCCTGTTTGGTTTGGCGGATTGTTATCGGGGTTTGAACCAGCAGCATCGTTCCCTTGAGTATTGGAATCGCATTCTGGAGCAAGACCCGCGCAACAAGATGATTCTGACTCGCGCTGGAGATGCGTACGGAACGATTAAGGATTTTGACAGAGCAATAGAATATTACCAGCGGGCGCTCAATATCGAGTTTGATACCCACGCTGTGCTGGGCTTGTCAATTATCGCCAAAGCGCAAGGCCGCTACGGGGAAGCTATCGAATCGCTAAAGCGCCTGATTCAGCAGGATATTCGCAATCACCGCCTGTACCTTGAACTTGCCGAATGTCTTTTGAAAAAAGGCGACAAGCGGCAGGCGGTGGAAGTTCTTGAGGAATTCCAGCGGCAGGGCATCCGCAACAACGCAGTCAACGAGATGATGGATAAGCTTAAAGGTTAAAACGAAGCGGTACGTTGCCTTGGAGTTTTGCAACGCAAAACTCCCCAGCGAATTAGCGAAAGCTAATTTGCCTGAGCATGGAGTTTTGCAACGCAAAACTCCCCAGCAAATTAGCCAAAGGCTAATTTGCCTTTGAGGGCAATTCTCTTAGAAAATCAAGCAAGGGTTGTGTCCAGTCTTTTGCTGTTTCGCCTTCGGCGAGAAAACGGCGGTACAGGTTGATAATGTGCTGGCGGATTTCTTCCGCGTCTGCGCTGGCAGGGAGTTTTTCGCCCTTGAAAAGCTCCGCCGCAAAACGCACGGCTTCTTCCGGCGGAAAAAGGCGCGGCTCGAAACGGGTCATCGCGTACATCGCCGCCGGAACGCAGTTGACGCTGTGCTGTTTTATGTACAGCACGGCTTCCGTGATAGCAACCGCTCCCCGGTACAGCTCCTGCGACAGCGGCGCGGCGTTTTCCCCGGCGAACGTTTCCAGCACTTCCCTGAAAAAAGTGTAGGTGCGGATGACCACCATCACGTGAAGGCTGGGAACGCACATAAGGTGCGGGTCAAGCCCGTGAATGGGCAGGAAGCGCGGATGCCCCAGGTAAAACGGCCGGTTGGTGGTTGACAAGTTCCGCGAGTAAACCTGCCCAGCCCGGGCGTACAGTTGCCCCATACTTTCGAGAAAGGTCAAGTCCGGCTCCTGCGCGCGTCTGCCGTAGTTTCGCAGGAGAAAGCCGAGGCAGCGGATCCAGAACGCGACAAAATCGAGGTAAATGGTGATTTTTTCGGGCCAGAAGGGGATTCGGGTATCAAGCGGGTGATCCGCTTTTGAGACGGGGATGCGACCCGGCAAAAAAGCGGCGCGGTACTGGGCAAAGAAAAAATGCTTCATTATAGACGCAATGCAGCGCAGTGCGGGAACTCGCAGAAGGTTGCTGCCCAACACCCTGAGAAAACTCCTGCCTACGGATTCGCGGGATATACTATCCCGGGATATACTATCTGTAGATGTCGTATCTGCGGTAACGCTTGTCTGTGGTATATGTGTCATGACTCTCGGCAGTGTACCACAACGGCGGCTTTTTGTCAGGGCAGCTTCAATTTATCGGCGCTACATCGAACACGCACAGTTCGTTATACACCCGGTTCTTTTCCGCGAAAGGCTTGTAACGCCCAGATGCGGTATCAACTATCATTTTGAAAAGCCGCTGCCCCACATCGCGAATGCTTTCTTCCCCTTCGATAATCGTTCCCGCGTCAATGTCGATTATATCATTCCAGAGCTTTTTCAGTTCAGTCCGAGTGCTGACTTTTACAACCGGCGCAGCGGCAAGCCCGTACGGTGTACCGCGCCCGGTCGTAAACACCTGAAGGGCAGTCCCCGAAGCAAGCATCAGCGTTCCGCAGTGGAAGTCACTCGCCGGAGTAGCCGTAAAGAGCAGCCCCTTGTCGACGGCAAGCTCCCCCGCGGAAAGAATCCCCGCGATGGGAGCGCTGCCGGATTTGGCAAGCGCGCCCATAGTTTTCTCCATAATGTTGGAAAGCCCGCCAGCCTTGTTGCCCGGGCTCGGGTTGGAGTTGGTACTGGCGCCGCCGCGCTCCAGATACGCATCGTACCACCGCATTTCCCGTGCGAGCTTTTGGGAAACTTCCCGGCTTATGCAGCGCTCGGAAATAAACTGCACCCCGTCGCGCGCCTCGGTAATTTCCGGAAACATCACCGTTCCTCCGGCGCTCACCAAGAGATCGCTGGCATAACCCGTCGCGGGATTTGCCGTGATGCCGGAAAACGCATCACTTCCCCCGCACTGGATGCCGATGCAGAGTTTTTCCAGAGGAAGGCGCGTGCGCCTCCTTTCGTTGAGCTTTTGCAGTTTCGTTTCCGCCATGCGAAGCACCGCATCGAGCATCGCGTTGAACCCTGAAACTTTTTGCGCCACGATAACATTGTCAGAATTATTTTCATGCGGCTGAAGCAACATATCCGGCGTGAGCTTTTCACAGCCCAGCGCAATGACCATAATCTGCCCACCGAAATTGGGGTTGCGGAGCAAGTTTCTCAATGTTCTGATAGGGATTTCTGCATCCGGCGACTCAATCGTACAGCCGCATCCGTAATTATGTTTTAGGACAGTTACACCGTCCACATTGGGATATTTGGGAAGCAGCTCGGTTCTAATTTTCTCCGCCGCAACATCAAGAACCCCCACAACGCACTGAACGGTGGGCATAATCCCTAAAATATTTCTGGTTCCGGCAAACTGGTTTCCCGGGACTTCGTACCCTTCAAAGCTATCCGGCAGCCCGTCTGGAAGGGGAATCGGCCACTGGGAGGCGGCCGGGAATTTACCCCACGCCATTCGATCCAAGTCAGGCGGTTCGGGCATTTTCAGCACATGTTCGTCAATATGCCCGCCCGCCTGAATATCCTGAAGTAAGCTGCCGAGCACAACTCCGTAGCGGATAACCGCATCGCCTTTTTTCAAATCTTTGAGGGCAATCTTATGCCCCC
>WQZT01000093.1 GCA_009780595.1 Treponema sp.
CACGGTGAGGGTGGCGGCTTCGGCCCAGGAAAGTTCGTGCGAACTTCTGCCAAACCAGCGCCATGCTGCAGCGTCAAGCCCGACGACGTTTGCGCCAAAGGGGGCGTGGGCGGCGTACAGTGCCAGTATCTCATCTTTCGATTTCCGCATTTCAAGCCGCAGTGCCAGCGTTGCCTCGATGCTCTTTTCTAGTATTGTCCGCTTGCGGTTGCCGCGAGAAAGGCGGATTGTTTGCATGGTGAGTGTTGATGCCCCAGAAACGACTTTGCCACTGCGGGTGTTTTGGTACACCGCGCGTGCCGCCGCCAGGAAGTCAACGCCGAAGTGCCGCCTGAAACGGCGATCTTCCGCCTCGAGGAGTGCGGTGACAAATTTCTCGTTCAGCTCTCCAGCAGCGGGAAAACGCCATTGCCCATCTGCGGCAACTTGTGCGCCAAGAAGCGAGCCGCCGCGGTCGTACAGTGTCGGTGAATACGAGGCATGGAAGAGCGGCTCCCGCAGCGAAAGGGCAAACATAAGGAGCAGCACGGCAACACCTGAGCCGTAAAGCAAACGGCGGGGGGATAGGCTGCGGCGGATGATTGCAGACAACACTTCCAGCATTTTTTAATTATAGCGGAAAGGGATAATAGCCAACAAGCGGCGTGTGTTGACATAGGAAGTTTGGAAACAGTTTAAGAAGCCAGTATGAAAATCATAATATTTATATTATGATTTTCATAAAGTCAATATTGATATTTGCGTAAAAGTATATTTATGAAAATCATAAGGTTAACATTGATATTTACATAAAAATATATATTTATGTAAATCATAAAGTCAATGTTGATATTTGCATAAAGGCGTGGTATACTTCTGAATATGGATTATGTAGTACGAGACATTGAAGCAGGTCTCAAAAAAATAAATTCTCAATTCCCGGTTACATTGCTCACTGGTCCGCGTCAAACCGGAAAATCAACGATGCTGAAACATCTCTTTCCCAAACACCTGTACATTACGTTTGATGATAGCACACTTCGGCTTGCGGCAAAAAAGGAGCCGAACGCTTTTATTGAAAGCTTGAAAACGCCAGTTGTTATCGATGAGATACAGTATGTACCGGAAATCCTGCCTGCTATAAAAATGCATGTAGATCAGAACCGGAAAAACGGCAGGTTTATTTTAACAGGTTCGCAGGTGTTCAATGTAATGGCGGGTGTTACTGAATCTTTGGCGGGGCGAACCGGGCTCTTTGAACTGCTGCCCTTTTCGTTTGGAGAGCTGTCCCGCATTGCAACAGAGAATGCTGAGAAGGCGAAAGATATTAACGGTTGTTTTCAGCAAATAATGCGGGGGTTTTACCCGGTTCCAAATATCGAAAAAACGGATATTAAAGCTTTTTATGGGGCGTATCTTTCCCTTTATATAGAAAGAGATGTGAGGCAAATTCAGAACATTAAAGACATTTCCACCTTTGAAGTTTTCTTGCAGATTTTGGCGGGTAGGGTTGCTGGCTTGCTTAATGTCGCAGACCTCGCGCAAAGTTGTGGAATTTCGCAGGCAACGTGTAAAACGTGGCTTTCTATTTTGGAAAACTCGCGGATTATCTATCTTTTGCGTCCGTGGTTTAGAAATACTTCCAAACGTCTTGTCAAAAGCCCGAAGGTGTATTTTACCGATACCGGACTTCTTGTGTATTTGTTGAAATACCCTGACGCGAAATTTTTGCAGTCTATTCCCGTAATGGGCTCGGTCTTTGAAAATATGCTCGTGATGGAATTTTTAAAAAAGAAAATAAATACACGCCAGAACGCTGATCTGTATTATTACCGGGACTCCAATGGTGTCGAGATTGATCTGGTTGTAGATAACGGACATTCGGTTTCACTGTACGAAATCAAGGCAGCAAAAACGCTACGGTCTGAAATGACAAAAGCGCTGACGCTGGTTGATTCCGCCGGAATATTTAAGAGTTATTCTACAGTTAAAAACTATCTCCTCTCGTTCAACGAAAACCGTCTCCCACTGGGCAAGAACATAACCGCTGTGCCCTGGTGGGAGGCGTAAAAAGCTACCTCCGTCCCGGAATCAATGCGCGGATAGTGTCGTCGTACATTGCGTAGGCATGGATTCCTGGGGTGAAGAACGTACCGCCGTAGGCTTTAGTCACATGGAAGCTGACGGTTTTTGACTGGCCTGTTGCCAGATCGAGGTACGTCATTACGCGGTCGTCGCGAATATCCTGAAAGCGGTAGTTGATCGGGGTGGCGGTGTTCGCGGCGGCAAGGCGGGTGTTGAGAATCTCATACGATGCGGGGACGGGAACGATCAGTGCGATTTCTTCCACAGAGCGGGAGGTTAAATTCCGCACGGTTACTCGTACTTCCATGTCCTCGCCCAGTTTGAGAGTCTCCGGGTCGATGGGGCGCTTGTTGGCGTTCAGGTACTGGACTTCGAGGGCAAGCCCTTCGGCGAGGGCTGGTTCGCTGCCTTCTTCGGGGAAGCCTCTGGCGGTGAAGGTGGCGTACAGCGGGCTGGCGGAGTTGTTCGTAACGGAGAAAGCACTGCTCGTACCGGATACGTTGCCCATAGCCTGTTCCGTCATTGGCGTGGAAAAGATGAGGTTGTTCCGGCGGCCTGCGGCGTTGTAGGTTACGGCAATTGGGTCGATCCCTGAGGCGTTGCGTACGTGGGGAGCGATTGCGATGAGGGCGTAGGCGGTTTCCTGTGTGGAAAGCCATGTGTCCTGCGAGAGCGTTGTGGTAATGCTTTCAAACAGGGTGCGGATTCTGTCGGTTTCCGTGGAGAAACTTCCCGGGGTGCTGCCCTGCCCGCCATCGCGGCCGCTACCGCCGCCGATCAGAATGAGGGCTTCCAGTATCATCGCCCGATCCCGCAAGGGGGAGGCAAATGTTCCAGAAAGTTCCCGGCGTACTTCGCCGGGGAAGGGAAGTTCGCGGATCATGGTGCGGGCGGTGTCCCGCTGTCCGGCGAGCCAGTAGGCGGCGGCGAGCCTCCATTGGGCTTGCAGGGGAATATCACGCCTGTCCCGCAGGCGGTTCATCGATCCCAAATCAGCATCTCCGGCGAGGGCGATGGTGTACAGCCTGTAGGCTTGCTGGGTGAACATTTCGTTGCGGGGCTGCCACAGGGCGGCACGGTTTTTCTGGAAACGCAGCCAGTTCTTTATCATGGTGTCGGGAACGGCGTATCCGGCACGGCGGGCTTCCAACAGGAAATGCCCGGCGTATGATGATCCCCAATCGTGAGCATCTATCTCGTTGGGCCAGAAGGAAAATCCGCCGGTTGCGGTCTGGAAAGTCGCGAGCCGCTTGATTGCGGCGGCGATGTTTGTCTGAATCTCCGCCGTTTGGTTTTGGTCGAGATCGAGAATTCTGCTCAAGTAGAGCTGGGGGAACGCGCCGCTAGTAGTCTGCTCCAGACAGCCGTGCGGATAGGTAATCAGAAAATTCAGCCGCTGTTCGAGGTTGATTGGCGGAAGGCGGGAGAACGATGCAGTGAGCGTGTTTGTCCCTTCTCTTCCCGGATACTCAAGATTGCCCTGCCACGTTTCGCCGGGGCTGACAAGACTAAATGCGCTTCTGGTTACCGGGATGGAGGTCGAGCGGATTTGCATCTCCGTCTCATGCTGTGCGGTTTTTAGCCCTGCCGACTCAGCACTGGCGGTGAATATAACAATACCGGGATTTTCCGGAGCTTTCGCCGTAAAGCGGACAAGCTGTTCGCCCGGTCCATTGAACGTAACGGTCTGAGCCGCCGCTCCCTGCACTGTCACACCGGGAACGGCAAGGTTCACTCGCACGGAATGTCTGCCATCGGCGAAGGAATTGACGGAAACGGGGACTATCACCTCATCATTGGGGGAAAGCACCCGCGGCAGTGTAGCGAAAACCATCAGATCGGAAATAACCCGTACGGACTGCTCGGCAGTTCCGTAAGCCCGCTGGGATTGCTGGGGTCTTGCTTCGCTGCCGGAGGAAGCCGCCATCACCATGATCCGTGTCGCTCCTATATATGGAGGAAGATCAAAGGTTTCGGTTTTTTTCGCTCCGGCGGCAAGTTCGTAGGGGCCAAAAAAACGCACCAGCGGCTTGAAACGCTGGGCATCCCTGCCCGAGTTAGACGGCGCACCGTCATCGCCGCCGCCAATGGCAAGCAGTGTCTCCAGTTTACCGGAATATGCCCCGATAACGTCGCGGAAAATATCCCACGATTGCAGGAACGACGCTTCCCTCGCATAGAAAACGCTGCGAGCGTTGGGAAGGGTAAATCGGGTAAGCCCCAAAAGCCCTTCGTCAACAACTGCCACCGTGTAGGTCATCGGTCTGCCGGAGGCTTCGCTCACGGTGAACGATGCGGAGGATTCCGCCTGCCACGATTCCGGAGCGGTGATGCGCGGGGCAAGAACCGTTCGAGGGTCATCGATAAACACGGGGGTTATTCCGTACAGGCGGATGGGCAGATCGTTCTGCGTTTGCAGGTGCGGTTGAATCAGCATGACGTGAACGTAGATGTTGGGAGCCATCGAGGGTTCGGCGGGGAACTCGTAGGTTGTCATTTTGTCCTCGCAGTTTATCCACTGGCTCTTGATAACCTGCCCGCCTTTTTCCACCGTTACCAACGCCATCGCTTCCTTGTTTGACGGGAAGCTCACGGCAATCCGCTCGCCGGTGTTGTAGGTGGGTTTCCCCGGCGTCAGGGTCAGCATCGCCTGGGAATCCTGCCCTCCCTCCTGAGCCCGCCCGGCCCAGCCCGGCCAGTCAATGTACACTACCTGGGCTCCGGCATGACCGCCTGTGTTGTCCCGGACTATTACAAGATAACGTCCCCAACTGGGATAGTCGATCCTGAAGTTCCACGTTGCCCTTCCGTTGACGGCAGTCACTGTGTCGCGAGCAATAGGGGTGTGTGAGAGCCGGGAAGTAAACTGGGCGGGTTCTTCCCCCCCCTGTTCCCACCACCAGCGCCAGTCAAGGCGGTAGAGCGAGGCGGTCAGACTGACCTGTCCCTGCGCTAGTTTTCCGTCTTCGTCAAGGACGACAATCTGCGCCGGATGATCGGTGTCGGTAAGGAGCATATTCCGGGCAGCGTCGCCTCGGGGAACGCTGACTCCGACATAGCGGGTGTAGGGGGAGTATTCAACGCTCAGCTGCTCCGAAGAGAACATCCCCGACGGCTCAAAAACGCGCGTCAAAAAGTTCGCCGAGACCTTTCCCGGCACGTTTGTACCGGGGTTAAGCCGCATGGCGAACGCCGCTTGACCGGAGGTGTCCAGAGTTCCTTCCCAGACCTTTGCCCGTTCGGAAGAAACGGTACGAGAGGGATCACGGAACGAATAATCGGCAAAGCCGGGGAAGGCACTTTCCCGGTCGCTAAAAGCCACGGAAACATCGGAGCGCAGCTCGGAAGCGGGAGCGCCGAAAAGCCATTCGGCAAGGAGGGAAACCTGACGCTCGCCGCTGCGGATCATCCCTTCGCTGCCGAAGTCAAGGTTCATCCGCAAACGGTTCGGTACAACCGTCTCGACACGAACCGCCCTGGTAAACACACTGCCGCCCACACGCACACGCGCAGTCCAGTTTCCGGTCGGGGCATTGGGAGCGGTCGAAACTGCCATACGGTAAAATCCGTCAACTGATGAAGTGAACGTTTGCTGAACGGCAAGTCTGCCGCGGGGATCTTCGAACTCAAGGGAAACCGGATGATTCGCCGGCAGGGTTCGGCGGGGATCGGAAAGCAGGAAGGTGAGGTGAATGTCGTCGCCTGGCCGCCAAACGCCGCGCTCGCCGTAAATCAACCCACGAATGCCCGATGCCGGAGTTCCGCCCAGAACATCAAAGTGGCTTGTTGATAATGCAAGCCCGTCTTGCACACGGAGAAACGCCCGCCCCAAATCGCCGGATGCCGTGATGAAAAAACGGCTGTCCGTCCCAGAGGTTGCTAGCGGCGGAATCGTAGCAAGCCCGTCTGCTCCTGTCCGCCCCTGATGGATAACTCGCCCCTGAAAGTTGTGTATGCGGAACTCCGTGTTTCGCACGGGGGCAGCAGTTATCAAGTTCGTTGTCGCAACATGCAACGAGCCGTCAATGTCCCGCTTCGCCGCAAGTCCAAGATCGGAAACCAGCACGTTGCGCCCGATGATGATATTGTGATCCGAATGGGGAGTGTAAAAGGAAGGATGGCAGGGGTCACGGCGGAACCGGTTCCAGTCCTGCCAGTTAAAGCCCGGAACGCTCATCTGCATTCCCCAGTCATAATCCCAGCCGCTGGATTCCTCGCCGGCGGGCTTAAATGAGGGGAAGGAATCGTCAGGAAACGTGAGGTGGTCGAAGTTGCCGTGTTCCGCCGTACACTCGTAGTGGACATGCCGCAACCTGAAACTCACCCGAATGCGAAACATCTCCCCCGGATGCTTGCGGCTGAGTTCGGAAAGGTCGAGCCCCCGCCGCATCCAGCGGTTCTGGTTGCTGTCCACCCACGGAAAATCAAACGCCTGTGTCCACACAGGCTCTCCCACACGGTCAAGCTCACGGGTGCCGTTAAGGCCGTTCACCTGTAAGAACTGGAGCATATTCTCCCCGTTGACACGGAACGCCTCGACCAGCACCCCGGAAACGTTGCGGGTTTCCACGACAAGCTGGCTGCCCTGGCTGGTCGGCAAAATGTTACCTGTTCCCGCAAAGCGCACCTGCGGAAGTTCCCATCGTTCCGGTATGCGGTGCTGAACCGGAACAG
>WQZT01000094.1 GCA_009780595.1 Treponema sp.
GGTTTTTCCAGATACCCGCCCTTCCATTCCTCATGTGTGTACTGCGCCCGGTACACTACGGGATAACAATTCAACGCGAATCCCATATCAACCTCACAATTGCTTAAAGATATATCAGCCCCGTCCCATCTTGTCAATGGGTTGATTGATCGTATCAATATTTGATTTCGGTTTCATTGAGCACCGAAGTTTTCCTGCCCGCTTGACATTTTTTTTTAGATATGGTAGATTAATAAAACCTTTGGGGGTGTAGCGAAGCTGGTTTATCGCGCTGGCCTGTCAAGCCGGAGACCGCGGGTTCAAGTCCCGTCACTCCCGATCACGAAAGTTTGGCGAAAGCCAAACTTTTTTTTGCACAATGCTTGAGGGGGACAAAATGCAGCCCCAGCTGGAACCTCATATACCATAAACAAAAATACCCTCGTTAAAACCCGCCGCCGGGAATCCGCGCGTACTCCGCTTGGTAGTGTTTGAGGCGGGGGTTGTCGGGGGCGAGGGCGAGGGCTTGGCGGAGGTAGTGGACTGCCCGCTGGCTGTCCCCGCGCTGGTGGTGGAGTTCAAATAGGGCGATGAGGGTGTCAAGGTTGCGGGGATCCTCAAAGAGGCTGGCGCGCAGATCGTCCTGCGCTTGCTCCTCGTTTTCGCTCAGGCGGCTGCGGAGGAAAAGGTAGCGGCTTTTGAGCGAGCCGCTGGGAGCTGCGGCAAGGCGGCTTTCCAGCAGCGTAACAGCGGCGTTTGCGGCTCCTGAGTCAATCAGCACCGCGATATAGGCAAGTGTGGCTTCTTCGTTGGCAGGCTCTATCACGCGCAGTTCGCGGGCAAACGCCAGCGCCGCCTGAGTGTTTCCCTGCGCGCGTTCCAGCGCAACTGCCGCAAGCACGTCTTGAAACGAGCGCCGCTGTGCAAAGAGCCGGTTCAGGTATAGCCGCGCCTCGTCAAGCTTTTCCTGCCGCAGCGCATCGTCAAGGGCAAGGGCAAGCACTTCAGGCGGCGGGTTGGGATCGTTCAAAAGCTGCGCCAGCAACGCCCGCCCTTCGGTGCGATCCGCCGTGTGCGGCGAGGAGATCAAGAGGCGTATGGCATACAGCATCGCCTCGTTGTAAATGTGCGCGGTGGCGGCGGTCGGCGGGGTTTGCAGTATCGCGCGGAGGTCGTTGAGCGCGGCTTCCCGGTTGTTAAAGCCTTCGGCGTTCACCTGCGCGCGGAGAAACTGGTGAAAAATGCTGGCGGGAGCAATCGAAGTGTAAAAATCGAGCACTTCCTGCGCTTTGAGAAACTGCCGCTTCTGCACCAGAATGTGCGCCCGCATGAGAAGAAACTCCGCATTGCGGCTGTTCCTTTCGAGAACTATATCTATGGCGCCTTCCGCCGCCGCCCAATTCCCTGCGCGGTAGTGCGCCAGCGCAAGCTGCCGCATAACTTGCGGATTGTCGGGAAAGCGCGCCGCCGTGTCAGACAACAGCGGCAGCAGCTCCTCATCGCGCTCTTGGGTTTCCATAATGCGGGCGATTGCCAGCGGCGCGGGGAAGAACTCGGGGAACGAAGTCCACATGTGGGAATACTGCCGCAACGCATCGTCCGTTCTGCCGGTTTGTTCGTACACAACGGCGATAAAATAGCCCGCTAAAACCGAATCTTCGTTGAACGCGGCGGCGGTTTGCAGATTCGGCAGCGCAGCGAGAAAACTTTCAGGTGGCGCAAGCCGCTCCGTTGTGCCAGAGCGCCGCGAGCCGTCTGCGTTGCGGCTTCTGCCGGGATACATGCTCAGGAAGGGCAGAACGAGTTCCAGATAGTCGGTCGAATTGGGGCGCGGGGCAGTGTATATGCCCTGTTCGGCTTCGCGCAAAATCACGGAGTACATGTGAACGAGCGGTGGATCGTAGGGCGGCAACTGTACTTGCACCGACGGGTACAGCGTTCGCATCACCGTTGAATTGATAGCATTCATTATGCGGCCATGCTCAGTCCCACCGAGGTTGCGGGCGTGGATGATTTCCAACGCCTCTATAATAGAAGAAGGTGTGCCGCGTTCGGTGTGAAAGCGTATCTGCTCGACAATGCTGCCCGTTACTGGTGCGGGAACAGGCGAACGTGCGGATGAACCGTTCCCCGGCGCATTGCCTGGCGGCACGAGGCGAATCTCCGTTGGCAGGGCTGTTCCGCCGGATGAAGGCACGGCGCGGCAAGATGCAAGCACCGCACAGGCACACAAAACCGCACAGGCGCACCGAGCCGCCCCGCGCAGAGAGTGAAGTTTCAACCGTGCGCCGATTCCGTTCCCCGCGTTACTCGCCACGGCGGCTTCCCAGCGAAATCAACACCAGCGTCAGCCCTCCAAACAGAAAGATTGCCGGCCACCACGTGGATATAAACTGATGAAAAGAAAAAGGAACAATTCGCAGGGAGAAAACCAAAAAGATACAGCCCAGCGCGACAAACGCGCACGAAGGGACAAGGTACGTTTTACGCAACGCGCCGTAGCGCCGCCAGCCCATCGGGAGCAGGGCAAGCCCGGAAAACACCGACAGCAGCGGCCACGCGCGGACAACAGGCAGGTCGATCACCCCAAGCGCAGAAAGAAACAGGAACAACCCCGTCATCATAAAAAGCGATGTAAAGAAAAGGTACACCGGACGTTTGTTGAGTTTTACCGCAAAAAATGCGAACACAGCGCCGCTTACAACAAGCAAAAACGCAAAGAACACCGAAATCCGCGAAGTGCCTTCCAGCACTCCCAGCAGAAAACTTATCCCCAAAATCATTATAAAAAACCCTGAGAAAAATACGAGGCGGGCGGCAAATTTACGTTTTAAAGTTGACATCATACTTCTTATATAATATACATAATGGAACTGTCTTGCCAATAGCCGCCCGGTGTGTTATCGTAAAGATTATGAAAAGTATCGATAAAAGAAAGAAAATCAAAGGGTTGGCTGTCTGTTTGTCGATGGCTGTGATAACAGTTGCTTGTTTGCAATGCCAGAGTGGCAATATTGCCACCGCTTTGAGCAAAAACGGGGCGAGTGTTAATTCATACTTTATCGGCGGAACTGCGCAGGAGCAGGAAATGCTGAGGGAGTTGTTTACGCTTTTGGCTGGGCAGAACGGAGACAGCCGGGAGCAGTTGGCGATTGTCGGGGAAATCGCCGCGATTTATTTGGCGCAGGGGGAATTTGGCACGCTTGTCAATTTTCTGAACGACCGTCTGCACGCAGCCCCGGATGATCCGTACAATGCCTACTATCTTTTTATGATTGCGTTCGCGCACCAGCAAATGGGTTCGGAGCCGGTGGCGGCGCTGTACTTTGACCTGATTGTCAGGAATTATCCAGATTTGGAGATTCAGGGCAGGTCGATTCACCTTGTGTCCCTCCAGCACCTTATTACGATGGTTGAGGATCCCCGCCAGCGCGTGTGGTATTACGAAGAGTTGATTACCCGCTTTCGGGAACAGACTGATTCTGCGCCCGCCTTTTTTATGCTCGGGCAATCGTACGCGGCGCTTGGTGAGTGGGACAGCGCGATTGGGGCGTATACGCGCTTTCTTGCACATGCCCAGCCGGGCGCGAGCGTTTCGGGGTTTAACGATGCGTACAGTTATGCGCGCCTGCTGGTTGATTTGAGCAATTCTCCCAGAGACTGGACATTTGCGAGCCTTGACCAGCTGGTGCAAGCCGTCAGGTCTGCGCTGGATGCGGGCGCTCCCGCCCAGCTTATGCGCTATCACGCACGGGCGAACTTTTTTACCCGCACGTGGGAAAACGAAGATTCCGCTGTCGAGACGAATGCCGGACATGCAACGTTCAGCGTAACGGACTTTATGCGCCGCAGCCGGATACAATACGCCAACAATATCGAAATCAGCCCGAACGGTAACGAAGCGTTCCTTCGCACGTGGGGCTGGCATCCGTTCCTGCCCGTGTGGTACTTTTACTTCCGAAGGGTGCATTTCCCGCCTGATCCGGAAATTCACGGACGGTGGGAATGGGCTGGTGTTTTTTACGGGGAGCGGCTTTGATACGAGCTTGGGCGCGGCGCATCTTCCCGTTGCTTGCACTTTCCGCGCTGCTCGTATCCGGCGGCGCGGCGGTGTTCGCGCAGGGAGAAACTCCCGCCCAGCCGCATGCACTGCACCCGGCGCATAAAAACCCCCAGCGCTCTCAGCGCAGTGTTCCTCCCACTGAACCGCTCAACCGCCCAGCCGCTGGTCCGTCCGAGCCGTTTCTGCCTGAAAACAGCCTTCTGCGCCTTCCTGGCGCGTTGGAAAATTCCCTGACCCAAAGTTACATCCGCCGCTACGAAGCTCCCGCTGGCCGTGAAACGCTTGCCGCGGCAATGCGGCGGGCAGGGCCGTACCTCGCTTTTATCCGGGGCGAAATTGCCGCCGCGGATTTGCCGGAGGAACTGGTGTATCTTCCGGTCATCGAATCGGCGTATATGGTTACGGCGGTAAGCCGTTCTGGTGCGGCGGGTTTATGGCAGTTTATGCTGAACAGCATTTCCCCTTTTGATATGAGCGTTACGACGTGGATGGATCAGCGGCGCGATTTTTGGAAATCAACCGATGGCGCGTTGCGAAAACTTCGGGGGAATTACAAGTTTTTTGAGGATTGGGCTTTGGCGCTGGCGGCGTACAACGCTGGCTTGGGCGGGCTACAGCAGTTGATTAAACGCAACGGCGTTGATGATTACTGGGTGCTTTCCCAGCGCCGCATTTTGCGGGATGAAACCATTCACTACGTGCCGCGCCTCATTGCCACCTCGTATGTGCTTTCCAACCAGCGCCGCTTTGGGATGGAGCCGGATTGGCCTGAAAATCCCCACTGGCAGCGCATACCGACGGCGGGGACTTCGGTAGACCTTAACCTCCTTGCCGATGTATCCGGTGCAGACCGCGCGCGGCTGTTGCTGGCAAATCGCGAGCTTGTGTACAATATTACCCCGCCGGAAAAAGGCTTTTACCTAAAAGTGCAAGGCGTTGATGCCGAAAGAGTCGCTGCTGCTCTTGCCCGCAACGATATTGCCCTGCTGCGCTACCACATCCACACTGTCCGCTCCGGCGACACGCTGCTTGCGTTGGCCCGTCATTTCGGTGTCAGCGTGGAGCAAATACAGACAGCGAATCCTGATATTCGGGAGCGGAATATGCGGCTCGGCAGCCGCTTGCTCATTCCGGTTATCCCCACCAACGAAGCCGTAATTCTCCCGCCTGAGCCTGAACTTTCGCCTGAGGACTTTGCGTTCGAGGGAACGCACACGGTACGGCAGGGCGACACGCTGTGGTCGCTATCCCGCGCCTTTGGGATACCTGTCGAAGTTTTGGCGGCGGCAAACGGAATGCAAATAAACGATGTTCTACGCGAAGGCAGAGTCATAAAAACGCCGATACAATAAAGGATGAGTAAACGTAAAACCTTAGTTTATAGCGCGATTGTAATTGCGGCGCTCTTGTTTCTGGCGCAGCCAGCTTTGGCACAATCATCGGCTGTGTCGACGGGTACGTCGGCGGATGCGCTGGCGGGTATGCCGTTGTTGGCACGTGCGCCGGAAACTGCCATCAATTTTAACAGCGCCGCGTCGGTTGACTGGGTGCGGGGTGAATTGTCCGCGCAGACCAGCTTTAACGTAGCGGAGGCGGGCTTGCGTCTCCCCGCAGGGCGGCTGCGGAGCGAGGATATTCTGCACAAGGCGCGGCAGGGGCTGCTGAGGCCGTACCTACTCGCCATTCGCGTGGATTCTGAATCAACCGTCGGGGATTTACTTGAACGGGGGGAAATTTCCCTGCAAGAACTGGACAGTTTCAGCCGTACTGCGCGTCAAACCCCGCCCAGCTTTTCGCGCGATATGTCAAGCATCATCGGCAGGTACAGCATACCGTTGCAGGGCATCAGCAGTTTTCTCAGCAGCAGGGGCGTTGCGTCAGAGTTCGCCGGGACTTCGCGCTACCGGCGCGGCGTTGAACTGCCCCGCCCGCTCATTCCCGCTCCGGCAGCGGAGTACACCGGGATTGTTATCATCGCAGATCGGGAACTTCCCGTGCGCGGCCGGCGCGGAACTGCCCTGCTTGAGCCGGGCATTTTCCCAAGGATCTGGGACACTGAGATGAACCTTATCTACGAGCGGGACATTGCCGAAGCCGAACGGCTCCAGTCGGCAATGCTGGTGCGCTACGCCGCGCCGGAAAGCATTTTCCGCCCCACGCCCTCCGGTCTTGACGGGGAACTTGCCGCCCTCGCCGGCCCTCGCCCCCTGCGGATTTTCGCGCGGGAAGTCTTTGGCGTTTTCCCCACCGCCCCCGTAATTGACCGCGATGACGCCCTGCGAATTCTCTCCAGCGACAACAACCGCCGCCTTTTGAGAGAAGGCCGCGTGATTCTGGTGCTCAACGCGGCGCAGTTGCGGAATTGAGGTGAGTACTTGCACAGCGGGAAGGGTTTCCGCCCCGTTGCAGGGCGGAAATAGCACAAGGAGTCGAGAAACGGCAGCTCCCTTTGCCTTGCCATGCGGCTAAACCGCGGGTAGAATATGCGGAATATTAGAACGTATAACCTACCCCAAACGCAGGTCTAACGCCCCAAGTTACTCCCCATCCCAAATCTTCATCCTCACCATATATTGATATTACAGGTGTCTGTTTTCCTATGGTTACTGGAACCTGTAGAAAAGGGTTAACGTAAAGTCCGCTGGTGCCCACTTTAAAC
>WQZT01000095.1 GCA_009780595.1 Treponema sp.
GCCCGCAACGACAGCGATATGGCAGACATTGGCTTTACGAGAAACGGCACGCCCATGCTGCTGAATAAGCGTTTGTTCGAGGCGGACAGGATAATTGCCACTGGTAGTGTGGAGCCTCACTATTTCGCGGGGTTCACGGGCGGGCGCAAGGCGTTTTTTCCGGGCATTGCCGCCCACAAAACCATCGAAGCCAACCACAAGCTGGCGCTGTCTCCCAAAGCGCGTTCTTTGGCGCTGGAGGGAAACCCCGTTCATGAAGATATGATGGACGCGATGCCGCTAATTAAGGCGCCGATTTTTTCGCTGATGGCTGTGCTTGATAAAGAACAGGGACTTGCGGCGGTAACTGCCGGGGAACTGATGTCTTCGTTTTACCGGGCGGTTGACATTGCCAAGCAAATCTTCTGCGTTGCTGTTCCCGCGAAAGCGGATATTGTCGTTTCGGTGGCGAAATTCCCGATGGACATTGATCTGTACCAGTCTCAAAAAGCCATTGATAACGGTGCGGTTGCCCTGAAAGACGGCGGCTTTTTGATTCTCGTTTCTTCCTGCCGTGACGGAATTGGGGACAAAAACTACGCAAATCTCCTTGCGCAGGCTTCCAGCCCCGCAGACGCTATCGAGAAAATCCGCGCCGGGTACAAGCTTGGCTACCACAAGGCGGCAAAGATGGCGGAGGTTTCCGGGCGGGCAACTGTTGTCGCGGTGTCGGAGGTTGACGAGCAGCAGCTTAAAAGTATGTTTATCCAGAAAGCCGCAACGCCCCAGCGCGCGCTGGATGAGGCGATGGCGAGCCTCAAAGCGAAGGGGATTGCCGTTCCGAAAATTCTTGTACTGCCCGACGGTTGCGTTACCGTGCCTGATCCGGCGGGGGAACGGTAAGACAACGCAACGTTGCTCAATGCGTTCCCAAACGAGCATCAGTTTTTACAAAAGAAAAGCGGCTCGTCGCCGCTTTTCACAAATCACCTTAAACCTAAAACCTGAACTGCGAAGAAACCGTTATTGAACGGCCATTTTCGGGGTAAACGCTATCTGGCCCATACTGACTTGTGAAACCTGTTTTGGCAAAGTTCCTGTCCAAAAGGTTTTTTCCGGTTACTTGCAGAGAGAACTCTCGGCGGTCGTTCGTTGTTACAACATACCGCGCGCGCGCGCCAAGCACATACCACGAATCCACGGTGTCCACTTCGTTGCCAAAGTCTCCGCCCTGATAACTTTCGCTTGCAAACTCAACATCCGGGCCAAACTCAAGCCCGAAAGGAAGCTTAACGGCAAGCGCTCCGTACAGTTTATGGGCGGGAATCAGCGGAATGCTTTTGTCTTTGTTCTCCCCGGCGGTAAATACCGCACTGACAAAAGAGTACGAGGCATCCACAGACAGGAATTTCACCGGAGCGAGGCTCAAGCCGACATTCGTGCCAATGCGCTGCGTTTGACCAATGTTTTTGTTCCTGCCGTCAACTCCGAACGTTCCAACATAAGCAATCTCGTCTTGTAAAGCCATAAAGAACACGTTTGCGTTGATCGCCAAGATTTTCCCCACGTTATACGCAACGCCGCCTTCTGTATTAAAACCAGTTTCAGGATTTAACTCAGTGTTAAACTGACCGCCGCTGCCGCCCTGTATTGACGCTAACTCGTCAACAAAAGGATAGCGGAAAAGCGTTGCATATTTGGCGTAAAACCTGAAGTTCTGGATCGGGCTGAAAATTATTCCCCCCTCGTACACAAAATTGCGAAAGGTTTTGCTGTCGTCAATTTCAACGGTGGGGTTTTTGCCGCCGCTTTGGGCTATGTCAAAACGACCTCCGGCGGTGAGGGTAAGCATGGGCAGAGGCGAAAAACGCGCGGTTACGTACGCGCCAAGTGTTTGATGGGTAAAAGTAAACGAAAAGTTTTTATCCTTGCGCGCCGTATCTTTAAAATCATCGCCGTCAAGATGTGCAAGAGAAAGGTCAACTCCGCCCAGAATGCGTAGCGGCATGCCTGCAAGATCGAAGGTTACCGCGCCTTGCGGGCGGGCTTCCGCAGTGCGGACATTTCTACTGGAGAAACTGGAAAAAGAAGCAAAATCAGCGTCGATAATCTGCTCTCTGTATGAAAGCGGCAGGTTCAGTTCAACATTTTTCACCGGAAACCACTGCAACCCAACGCCGCCTCCATAGTGCCGCTCTCTGTTTTCATTGTTTTGATTAGTCGCCTGCACCTGTCGCGGATTATCCTTAAACTCCTCTTTAGTTAAAGCGCCCGGAAGCTGGTAATTCAACGACGAGAAAAAACCGCTGAGAGAGAGCGTCAGGTTGTCCCGTAGAAAAAACGCGGCACGTGGGGAAACGTGGGATACTCGCGAGTCTTGCCGCTGGCGATAACCTTCCGTACCGGAATATTCGGCGGAAAGGGAGAAATTCCCCCACGGAGCGGGTTCAAAGTGGGAGAAGGACTGAGCGTGCGAGAAAAAGCTCCCGCCTGAAGCGCTGAGAACTGTGCGTCGCTGCCCGCTCCGTTTGGTGATGATGTTTATCACCCCGCCAACCGCGTGGTTGCCGTACTGGACAGAAGCGCTCCCGTCAACGATTTCGATGCGTTCGATGTCCGTGAGGGGAATTGTACCCCAGTTCGTCTTTCCCATATCCGGGCGGTTGAGCCTGTTGCCGTCAAGCAGCACAAGAACGCGCCCCTGCGAGTTTTCGCCAAACCCGCGCATTGAAACTATTTCCGAACCTGCGCCCGCCTGAGCGCCCTGAAAGCGCACGCCGGGAACCTGCGCCAGCACGTCGGTAACGCTTGCCGCCCCTGACGCGGCGATTTGTTCCGCAGTGATCACCGTAACGTGCGCGGGAACAACGGCGGCTGGCTCCGGCGTTCGGCTCGCGGTGATTACCAGCCCGCCCGCTGCCCCCAAATCGAGGTAGCGTTCTCCTTCGCCATCAGCGTTGTCATTGCTATTGGCATCCTGCGCCCAAAGCGGGCAGAGCAATACCACCGTCAAAAGCACCAGAGAAAGAAAACGAGAAAAAGACATAGGTTCTCCTTTGGTCCCAATCCACGAGGCCAAAAAAAATAGAATGGGTATATCAAAGTTCCTGGCTTGGGTTTAGAAAACCGTTACAGTTACGGGATAGCGGGGGAATTTCACCTCTCTTCCTTGTAAATATACGAGGTAATTTTATTATGAGATGTTAAAATGCGTCAAGGGGAATTAGCGGGCGGACACGGAAATCAAGTAAAGCGTAAAAATTGATTTTTCCCCCTTGTAAGCACGTGCAAAAAATGCAAAAATAGTTTCAACGCACGTTCGTATGAAGGTGTGAAATATTGGAAAAGTACAAGGAGTACGAGATGAGAAGAAGAGAAGGAAAGGGATTATGGCGAGTAGCTGTAATCGGGAGTATCGCGACGCTGATGGCAGTGATAGCGGCGTGTGATGATGGAACAACGCCGCCGCCCCCACCGCCGCCGAAGTACATGGTGGAAACAGTAGAAGTGCAGGGCGGGAGTTTTATGTACGGCAGGAACGGCGCAACCGCCGGTGCGAATGACAAGCAAGAAACAGTTGGCACGTTTAAGATGGGGAAATATCCGGTAACGCAAGGGCAGTGGAAAGCAGTGATGGGTAATGACAAGAACCCGAGCAGCTTTAACGGAGAAAACAAGTATGACAGCTGGGACAGTGATAATCAGGTTTACATTTACGTCGCAGCGACACCGAAGTTTAATCGAGACAATCTGCCTGTGGAAACAGTGAGCTGGTACGATGTGCTGGTATATGCGAACAAGCTGAGCGTGAAGGAAGGGTTGCAGCCGGTGTATAAAATAAAAGGGGAGACAGATCCCGCACTATGGGGCACTGTGCCGACCAGCGCGAATGATGCGGACTGGGATGCAGTAGTAGCTGTAGCAGGGGCAAACGGGTGGAGATTACCGACCGAGCAGGAGTGGGAATATGCAGCGAAAGGCGGTAAGAAAACAGGAAAGAAAGCGTACACCGGGACAGAGACAGATGAGTATTATGAGTATTCCGGCAGTGATACGGTAGGAGAGGTAGCGTGGTATGATGACAACAGCGAGAGAAGGACACACGAAGTAGGGAAGAAGAAAGCCAACGAGCTAGGGCTGTATGATATGAGCGGGAACGTGCGGGAATGGTGCTTCGACAAGCCCAATCCGGCGAGCGCGGCCCGCGTGTTCCGCGGCGGCAGTTGGAACAATTCGGCGGCGTACGTGCGTTCAGCGAACCGGATCCTCAGCAGCCCCCAACGTACGGAACTTCAACATTGGGTTCCGGTTGGTGCGCTCCTAGTTCATGGTTCTGCTCCGAAGGGCATCGAGCAGGACTCGACCGCATCAGCGGTCGTAGGCCTGATCGTATGCCCTTCGGTTTCTTCGACGTCTGTCAGGGTTTAAAGCTCTCGTAGGACTGGAAGCCCGAAAGGGCTGGAAGTCCTGCAGGGGATGTAAACCCAGACAGATGCCGAGAACCTTCTTTTTTTCCGCCGAAGGCGGAAAAATTTTTAAAACTGAGTAAACAAGAAGAGACAACTTCACCATGTATAAATAATTATACAGTCTGTATTGTAAAAGAAATGAAAATCAACAACTTCGTCGCAAGCCCTATAAACCCGCCGCTTACACCGCTTCCTGCGCCAGATACAGCGCCATCGCTGTGCCCATCAAGGCGTGAATGTACGGCGGCTTGCCCAAGCCGGAAAGAACTTCCCGCGCCGGAATGGTTTGCACCTCGACGTATTCGTCCTCGTCAAGTTTTTGCGCCGAAACGGGCTGCAAATCCCGCGCAAGGAAAATATGCACGCGGTTGGACATTATCGCGGGGTTCGGGTTGAAAACTCCCAGCGCTTGGAGTTTCCCCGCAGCGTATCCGGTTTCTTCCCGCAGTTCGCGGGCGGCGCCTTGCTCGGGGCTTTCGTCTTTGCCGAAAACCCCGCCGGGGAATTCCACGCTCAGCGCCCTGCCGCCGTGCCGCCATTGCCGCACCATCAGAAACTCGCGGCCGCGTTCGGTTTCAAGCACGGGGATGACAATCGCCCAATCAGAAGTATCGAGAACCGTGAATGTTTTCAGCCTGTTGTCAGGCGAACGGCTGTCGCGCTCGCTCACGCTGAAAATGGCAGTCGTAAAAACAGTCCGGCGGCTTTCTTCGTTCCACGTGAGGCTGTCAATAGCGCTGTTTCCGGCATTGCCGCCGCTTGTATAATTATCGTTCATAGTTTCTCCTTTTGTTCCTTATTATTACTCCATCGGAAAGGGCAGCACTCCGTCAACGGTTTTGCGCCCGCACAGCAGCATAATGAGACGGTCAAGCCCCATCGCAACACCAGAACATTGCGGGAATGATTTTCCGGCGAATATCTTCCAGTAATCGTCATCCACGGCGTGCGGCACGATGGCGGATGTTTCCTTCGCGGATTTCTCGCTTTCAAAAAAGCGGCACACGGCTTGTGCGTCGGTTTCCTCGGAAAAGCAGTTGGCGAGTTCTAAACCCCGCGCGTACAGTTCCCAGCGTTCCACCGTTTCACCGCTGTCAGCGTTGCCGCCGCCGCTTTTTTTCGCAAGGCAGGGGACAAACGCCGGATAATCCAGCAACGCAACGGGTCTGTCAAGGTTTATCATCGGCTCCACGGCGTGTACGAAAATTATATCATACAGCTCGTGAACTGAAAGCCCTGGCGGAGGATTGAGCCCCAGGCGCCGCGCCTGTTCTTCAAGAGCGCCTTCTTCCGCCGCCGCACGGTACAGGTCAAAGCCCGCCCACGTTTGGAACGCTTCGGCTACGGTCATTCTGATAAACGGCGGGGACAGCGCGCCGCCACTTGAATGCCCTACGGTTTCGTTTTTCAGGAGAAAGGCAAAAAGTTCCTCGGTCAGTTCCAGCGAATCACTATAATCCGCCTGCACGGTGTAATATTCCAGCATCGTAAACTCCGGGCTGTGCTGGCGGCCAGACGATTCCCCGTTGCGAAAGCACTTGCAAATCTGGTACAGGCTTGTCTGGTGCTGGGCGAGTAGGCGCTTCATCCAGACTTCTGGCGAAGGAATAAGCCAGTACGGTTGAGGAGGCTTGCGGCTCCCGGCGGGCTGAAGGCGGCTCGTCTGGAACACTTCGAGGCAGGATTCGGGGATAAGGCTTGGCGCAAGCAGCGGCGTGTCGGTTTCAAGATAATCCCGCTGGTCGAAAAACGCCCGCACTTGCCGGATAATTCGCGCCCGTTCGCGCAGCATTTCAATGTCCATTATGCGTGATCCTTGCACGTTCCGGCGGTTAATGTTCGCACCGCTTCTTTCCAGATTCGCCCCCGGTCGAACTCGTTGTGGAACATTTCGAAGCTCGAGCAGCCGGGTGAAAACAGCACCGTTCCGCCACGCTCCGCCGCGTCAAGGGCAGCCTGAGCCGCCGCGTGCGGGGAATCGAAGGGGCCGCGGTACGGAACGCCGCCAGAATCCAGAAGGGTTTTTAGCTTATCCGTGCCGCTTCCGGCAAGGAGGACAACGGTGGCGGCGCGGGCGGCGGCGCGGGCAAGCGGCGTAAAGTCGAGGTTTTTGTCTGTGCCGCCCGCAACGAGAATCGGCGGCTGCTCAAATGCGCCAACCGCCGCTGCCGCCGCTTCGGGAATGGTTGCGGCGCTGTCGTTGTAGAAGCGGATGCCGCCGC
>WQZT01000096.1 GCA_009780595.1 Treponema sp.
CACCTGCGCCGCCCTTCCCGGAATGAAACGGGGATCGGCACTTTCTTCCACACGATACTCCCGCGCAATATAATAGAAAAGCGTTTGAATTTGGGCAGCGATAGTGTTGAAGTTTGCGTCTTTTTCGGCGTGGAGAAACCCCAGGTACTGACGTGTGAGTGAGCCGTAATTGTTAGCGTTGTCCAAAAGGGCAACTTTGCCAATCTCGAAAATCCTGTGCGGATACAGAGAATGTCCTGACACAGTTTCACTCATCAGCAGAGAAGGGATAACTGAGTTGCGGACATATTCGTAGTTTTCGGTCATCGGGTTGGAGATGCGAATAATTCGGCTCTCGCTCTCGTTGTTGCCGTTGCTACCACCGCCGTTACCATCAACACGCATCTTATCAACAAAATCCTTGCGTGATCCCAGATAGTTGTAAATCATTTCCTGATACCCCATACCAACCATAAGATGTTTAACCTTGCGGCTGAAAAGCGTTATCGGGGTTAGCCGTCCGACGGTAAAATCGCTGGGGCGCTCTGGTTTGAAAGAGGCAAGCCCGCGGCCAATCATCACATCCTCGGCAACATCGGCGGCGTGGAGAAAATCGTTGCGGTACTCAGGCGGAAATGCCTTTACGCCGTCCTGCGTCTGCGTGTCGCCGCGCTCCGTCGCCAGAGTTTTTTCGGCGCGCACACCCATTCTGGCAAGAGCCGCAACGCACTCATCGCCGTTAAGCTTTTCCCCAAGGAACTTTTCAACGCGCGCCAGCAAACAAACCACCGGCTCCTGAAAGTAATACGGCGTAACACAGTTTTTGCCGAAGGGCGTGTCGAACTCGTAGACAACCTCGATAGGCTCAATCGTAAAACCGTTATCCGCCAAATCGCAAGCGACAATCGACGCCGCAAGTGTTACCGCGCCAATATCCGTTCCGGTAAGCTCCACAAAAACGCCACTGTCGCCGACTTGCACAGCGCCAATATCGGCGGAGTTGATAATCGGCGGATACGAGAGCACCGCGCCGTTTGAATCGGTCAACAGCGGGTGAATGCTTTCGTGCTCCTGAATGAAGGCATACTCCTTGCCTTTCGGATGCTGCTTCAAAATTTCGCGGAGGGTAAGCGGGGCATCCCACTGGAGCGGCACGAAAGACACGCTGTCCGGCGCGACACCCTTGTAGACGATAGGCCATGCAATGGAAGCGGTGCGATAAATACCCATAGAAATAGTCCGACGCTTGCGGCCAAAGTTCCACGCCAGCTTTTCCTGCGTCTGGATAATGTCTTTGAGCATCGGGTCGCTGATTGCCTTGCCGGATGCGATAAAACCTGCCAAGTAAGGGCGCACCGCAGACACGCTTTTTTCGACAATCGCCTTGTGCTGCGCGGCCTTTATATCGCCGGGGCGAGAGAAGAATGGGTACGCGGGCATCTTCCCGCTGTTGTACACGCGGAGCTGGCGCGCGCAGCCAGCCGTTCCCCAGAGATCGGGGCGGTTGGTATCGTTCAGCTCGATTTTCATCACGCGCTCTGCAGCGGGCAGGTTTCCCCCGCCAGAGTCGAAGCCGCCATCCAGTTCCGCCTTGGCGCAGGTCAGGGCTTCCTCGAATTCTTCTTTGACGCTCCAGCGCTTTCCCGCAAGGGCGTAGAATACTTCTTCGTTGACATCGATTTTAGGCATTGTTTGCAACCTCATCCTTCGTTCGTCGTAACCTGACGCTTTCAATATCGTAGCTGAAAAGATCCCGCAGGTCGTTCAGCCCCAGCGCCATCAGCGCCATGCGGTCTATACCGATGCCCCACGCCGCCACTGGCACGTTCACGCCCAGACTTGCAGTTACCTCGGGGCGGAAAATGCCCGAGCCGCCAAGTTCGAACCAGCCAAGCACGGGGTGCTTGATGTGGACTTCCACCGAAGGCTCGGTAAACGGAAAATAGCCAGGGACGTATTTAACTTCTTTGGCTCCAGCGACTTCGCGCGCGAAAATATCGAGCATCCCCAACAGCGTGCGGAGGTTTACGTTTTCGCCGAGAACGATGCCCTCGGTTTGGTAAAAGTCAGGCAGGTGCGTAGCGTCAACCTGGTCGTAGCGGAAACAGCGGACAATGCCGAAATACTTGCCGGGGATTTCCGCCTTCGGCAGGGTCTTTGCCGAAAGCACGGTGCCTTGACTTCGCAGGATCAGCCGCCGTGTGAACTCCTTGTCGAAACTGTAGTTCCAGCCCCGGCTGCCGGTTGAGCCACCGTTCTCGTGGGCGGCGGCTACGTTGGAAAGCCACGGCTCTTCTATCGCTTTAGCGAGCGCGGCTTTAGCACCTGGCGTACCGCCGCCGCTAATTCGGTATACATCGTGAATATCCCGCGCCGAGTGGAACTGCGGCATAAACAGAGCGTCGGAATTCCAGAACTCGGTTTCCACCAGCGGGCCATCGAATTCCTGAAAGCCCAGCGAGGCAAGTTTATCTTTCACATCCTCAAGAAACGCGACGTAGGGATTTGTCCGCCCCGGCACAAGGCGGGTGGGCGGAACTTTTACGTTGTATGAGCGAAAGGTTTTGCCCTTCCATGTGCCCGATTCCAGCATTTCCGGGGTGAGGTTTCCGGTTTCATCACCAGAGATTCCCGCCGCTTTCAGCGCCGCCGCCGCCGCTTCTGCCGGGACAGAGCCGTTCTCCGCAGTGGCAAATACAAACACAACAGTTTCTCGTTCTACCTCGCGGAAGGCAGCATCAGCCGCTCCCCGCTTTTTGGAGTTTTTCGCGATGACATCTTTTTCATTGAGAGACAATTCCGCCTTTGCCAGCATCTGTGGCTCTTCTTGGGCGGCTTTGTCCAAAAGCTTCCGCAGAGTAGAAAGATTTCCTAAGCCTTCACCTGTCGCTTTGCCCGAGACGAAGATTACCTTTTTATCGCCGTCCATCGCCAGAACGCCGGACTTAGAAAGAGCGCCGAACGCGCTTCCAATGTCCTTTTGCTCCACCCCTAGCTCTCTTGCAATGTCTACAAGCCCAAACTCGCCAGGACGCTCTCGCACAAGGGACAAAACGCGCTCTTCCGGCGTGCCGTTTTCCTTCCAGCCGCGCCCAAGCTCGGTCAGTTCAAAAAAAACATTCGCCTCGCGCCGTAACTCTGCGACAAGCCCCTTGCCCGCCAGCCATGAAAGCGCCTGGTTTCCGTTTCCGCTTTTTAGCCCCAAGTCTTTTTCGACTTTTTCAACCGTCAGTTCATCGCTCTTTTTGTAGGACAACAAAACCCGTACTTCAAGCGGATGAAGGTTTTTCACCGTGGTTTGAATATCAATACCCATTTTAGAATAATAATATTTTTTGCCCAATCAGCACAATACCCGACAGCGGTAAAATCAAAACGCCTAAACCGAATCGGCACTTGACATATTCTGCAATGCAAATATACTTAATGGAGTGAGTAATTTTACTCAGTTTATTGAGTAAAATTACTCAGTTGATTGAGTAAAATTACTCACACGACTGAGTAAAAGGAACATGGTATGAAATACGAACGGCCGCTTTTAAACATACTGATACAGAGAATTGTTGAGAAACGCAAGTTTATACAGGTTATTGCAGGGCCTCGGCAAACGGGGAAAACCACGCTGTCCCGCCAGCTCTTTAACCAGACAAAATTGCTCTCCCAGTTTTACTCGGCGGATGACACCTCGCAGGTTGCCTCTGTTTGGATTGACCAAATATGGGAAGCTTTGCGCCTGCAAATGCAGATTAAAAAAGTAAAAGAGGCTGTTCTTTTTATCGATGAAATACAGAAGATTAGCAACTGGAGCGAGTGCGTTAAAAAAAACTGGGACAGGGATACAGCCGAGGGCAGAAAACTCAAGCTTGTTATTCTGGGTTCCTCGCGGCTTCTGCTTGAAGACGGCTTGTCTGAATCGCTTTTGGGGCGGTTTGAGATTAGTTATCTGGGGCATTGGTCGTTTGCGGAAATGAAAAAAGCGTTCGCTTTTACGCCGCAGCAGTATATATGGTTCGGCGGCTACCCCGGCGCGGCGGATTTGATTAAAGATGAAAACCGTTTTAAAAACTACATTAGAAATTCCGTAGCCGAACCGTCTTTGGGCAGGGATATTTTAATGACAACGAAGATTTCTAAACCCGCCCTGCTGCGGCAGCTCTTTGAAATAGGCACGCAGTACAGCGCGCAGATTCTTTCGTTCAACAAAATGTTGGGGCAGCTTGCTGATGCGGGAAACACGACAACGCTAGCGCGCTACCTCACGCTTTTGGGGCAAGCGGGGCTTATCGCGGGGCTGAACAAATACAGCGCCGCGCCCCTTGCCGAGAAGTTGTCGATTCCCAAGCTTCAGGTTTACAACACCGCCCTGATATCCGCGCTGCGGCTGGAATCGTTTTCGCAAGGATTTGGCGATCCCGGACTTTGGGGGCATATGACGGAAAGCGCCGTTGGTTCGTACTTGATCAATCAGGCAAACGAATACCCGGATATTAAACTGTACTACTGGCGGGAGAAAAACGCGGAGATGGATTTCGTGGTTAAGTACGGCAAGAAAATCTTTGGTATCGAAGTCAAAAGCAACACCGACAGAATTACCGCCGTAAATCGGGAAAAGTTTTCCGCCCGCTTCCCCGGTGCACGCCTTATCCTCGTTGGGGATTCCGGCATTCCGTTTGAGGACTTTATGCTTGCCCCTTTGACTGAAGTGTTTGCGGGTTTATAAAGCGCTTGCGAGGAAACCGCCAAACCCAAGCGAACGGATTATTATAATTGCTTGACGCAAAACTACCAAGATATTAAACTATCAAAGTAAAAAGGATACGTATATGGTAGTTATTTACGTTTTGTTGGCTGTACTTATTACCTTGCCAGTAGCTACGCTTGCCTACTACAGCAAGAAAAACCTACCGGGAATTGTGCTGTGCTTTTCGCTGGCGGCGGCGGCGCACGTTCTGGGGCGCTTCGTGCCGCTGGCTGGCGGAGCTGTCGTTGCCATCGTGCTGGGCATTGCGCTCGCCAATTTTTGGCATTACCCGGCAGTGTTCAAGCCGGGCATTTCGGCAACTTCCAAACGCATGCTGCAATCCGCAATTGTGTTGCTTGGCTTTCAAATGAACCTGTGGCACGTTGTGGCGCTCGGCAGCCGCGGCTTGCTCCTGATTTTCGCCGTTATTATTACCGCAGTTGCAGTCGCCTATTGGGTGGGCAAGGCGCTGCACATTCAGCAAAACGAGCAGATTATGATTGGGGTGGGAACTGCCATCTGCGGCGGCTCTGCTATTGCGGCGGTTGCGCCTGTGATCAAAGCTGATGAGCAGGAAATCGCTACAGCTATCTCTACGGTTTTTTTGTTCAACGTGCTGGCTGTTTTTATTTTTCCGTTTGCCGGTCATCTGCTTTCCATGGGGCACGAGCGTTTTGGCTTTTGGGCGGGCGCGGGAATCAACGATATGTCGTCTGTTGTAGCGGCGGCGTATTCGATGAGCCGCGAGGCAGGGGACACGGCAATGGTCGTCAAGCTCACCCGCGCGCTGATGATTCTTCCGGTGTCTTTTATCGTAGCACTGATGCAATCCAAAAAAGCCAAATCGGGCGGCTTTAGCCTACTCAAAATTTTCCCGTGGTTTGTGGTGGCTTTTTTTGCAGCTTCTATTGTCAACAGTTTTGACATTATTCCGGTACACGTGAGCGCGCTGTGGGGAAGTATGGGCAAGTTTTTTATTGTTGCGGCGATGGGGGCGATTGGTCTTAATACGAACCTGCGCGGATTGATCCGGCACGGCAGCAAACCCATTTTGCTCGGCGGATGCTGCTCTCTCGCTGTCATCGTTGTTTCGCTCCTTATTTTGAGCCTGACCGGGCTTGTTAGTAATTGAGTCTTAAAGCCTTACTGCAGAAACACAGAAATCATTTTTAGGCTTAAGCCTGTAGTATCTAAGAGGAATTTTGAAAATTGATTTCCGCGCGAATACCCCAGTTGACCCTTCCCATACAGATTAGTAGAATAAACATGCCGATATATAACAAACGAAAACCTGTTGGGGGTTTCAAGCCGAGATGATGGAATGGTAGACATCGGGGACTTAAAATCCCCTGGCCGTAAGGTCATACGAGTTCGAGTCTCGTTCTCGGCAACACAACCGACCACTACGTGCCTGCGCTGTTGCTGGTCATAAACGCGTTGATCTCCGCCTCGCAGGAGCGCATGGCGAGAATCGTTTGCTCGATGAGTTTGTCCAGTTCCCAGCCGAGTTCGGCAGCTCCCTTTTCGATAACGTCGCGGTTGCAACCAGCGGCAAAATTGAGCGTCTTAAACTTCTTTTTTACCGATTTTACTTCCATATCCATAACGCTCTTTGACGGTCTGATGATCGCCGCAGCCCAAATAAGCCCTGTCAGTTCATCCGCCGCAAACAGCATTTTTTCCATACGGTGTTCAGGTTTTTCGCTGGCGGCAGTCAGCCCCCAACCGTGGCAACACACCGCGTGAATCAGCGCCTCGCTCGCGCCGCCGATCTGCAACAGTTCCCGTGCCTTGACGCAATGCTCCGCCGGGAATTGCCCGAAGTCAATG